>DASTLG010000115.1:0-2233 GCA_035715245.1 Patescibacteria group bacterium | reverse complement strand
TCCCTTATTCCCGTAAACTTCAAGTGTAAAAACTGGCTTCCATTGAGTAACGCCTGTTTGTACACTCGCCATCTGCGCCCGCTCATTTTTTAAAATCAAAAACGCTTGTTCTTCCACATCCGATCGTTTCCAAAAAAGTCGGCTCTGAGTCGCACTCGCGACGCGAAAACGTTTGCTTGGCAAAAACCAATTCACCAGATCAATCACATGCATGCCCTGATCCATCAAAACGCCGCCGCCAGCCTCATTTTTTTTCATGCGCCATTCACGATCATATCCGGGCCGGCCAGGATGGCCGTGCACGACGCGCAAAAAAAGGAGCTCACCGATTTTCCCGTCTAAAACCATCTGATGCGCCTTCGCGATATTCGTAAAGTGCCGATAATTAAATCCAACGCTCAGCTGGCGGCGTTTTCGGCGCGCCAAAGAAAGAAGCTGCCGCATTTCCGCAGCCGTTCGGCTTCCCGGTTTTTCAACAAAAACATGTTTCCCGGCATGGAGCGCCTGTTTTGCGTACGGAAATAAGAATTTGTGCGGAGTCACAATAAAAACCGCATCAATATCTGACGTTGTCCAGGGAAGAGTCTTGGGAAGCGCAAATCGCGCGCCGGCCAGTTCCGCTAGTTTTTTTCCCTCTGATTCGTTTACATCTGTAACAACCAAAACTCGAATATCACAATGCTTCTTCATCGCCTCAACCCAGCGTGCGCCCATGCGTCCAGCGCCAATCAGACAGACAGATATTTTTTTACCAGGCATATCCGCGATCGCCCGGCTTAATACGGCGCCAATTATAAATGTCCGATGACATAATTTCGTTCTGGTGATCTGGAAACTGCTCCCAGGCGTCCCAAACGGCGCTAAAATTCTTTCCCGTAAGCCCATTCGCCTGATCGGATGCGAGAAAAGCAATGAGCGCAGCCGCCCGGTCCGGCAGAACGGTTTTTTGCGTACCGGAGATCTGCGCTTGCGCCTCTTTAAATTTCTGTTCCCCGGCCCGTTCAGCGCCCACACGCAATATCTCCTGAACAAACCCGCTGTTAATCAGTCCTGGAGAAATGGCATTGATGGAAATGCCGAACGGGATCAATTCCTGAGAAATCGATTCAACAAAACGCAAAATCGCTCCTTTGGAAGCGGCATACGAGGAAAAATGCGGAAGCGGTCCATCGCCGCCGCCCGCAAACGCGATAATTCGGCCGTGCAGACTTTTCTTTAAAAGCGGCAGTGCGTATTTTATCATCATCATGGTTCCAAGCAGATTCACACGAATAGCATCCATCCAGCGCTCCGGCTCGCATTGCCAGATCGTTCCGATCTCTCCATAAATTCCCGCGGCCGTCACAAGCACGTCAAGCTTCCCGTAGGCTTCCTCTACCCGGTTCAAAAGAGGTATCACATCTTCTTTTTTACTGACATCCGCGACAAATCCGTCCGCACGAAATTCATCCTTCACAGACGCCACATGGTCCGGATTCCGGCCGACCACAATAACGCGCGCACCTTCTTCAGATAATTTTTTAACGATGGCTCGACCGATCACGCCCGTTCCGCCCGAAATTAAACAAAGGCGATCCTCAAGCATCATATCGTATTCACGGTTCTCGGCCGTTGAACTAAAACGTGGGTTCCGCCAGCATCAACACGCCAAGCGATTTCCCGCATCCCGCGCTCCTGAAAAATGCGTCGAATGCCGGGCTGAGCTTCACGCGGAGCATAGACCAGGAAAAATCCGCCGCCGCCCGCACCCACAATTTTTCCGCCAAGCGCGCCTTCCCGCTTTATTTGTTCATAAATTTCATCAAAAAGATCCGTGCTCATTTTTTGCGACATGCCTTTTTTTACACGCCAATGTTCATCCATAAGACGTCCGAACTTATCTAAATCGCCGGATTCAAAGCAGGCCAAAATATCCTTTCCAATCCGCTTAATTTCATGCTTGCGTTGAACCGCATCCCATTCATCAAATTCAAGCTTCATCTTCTGCTCCTGCAGCAGTTCCGTACTTGAGCGCCGGACGCCGGTGTAAAAAAGAAGAACATTCTGTTCAAATTGTTCCTGCGTTTCCCGTTTTATCTGCGCATGCGAAACATGCACCGCTCCGCTGTGATCAATATCAAGAATCACAAAATTTCCAAACGAAGCAAGATAAAAATCCTGAACACCGTCCGGCAGATGCAAATCATTACGGGCAATATCAAACGCTTCTTCCGCCAATTGGCGTCGTGATACG
>DASTLG010000114.1:0-16186 GCA_035715245.1 Patescibacteria group bacterium | reverse complement strand
CCGGAGACATGCGTTCATCTAAAAAAGGCAAAAGCGACAAAAAAACAACACCCGCAAATTCGATCGCGTATTTCTCAACGCGATCTTCTGATAAGTGATATTTTGCCAATACGGGCATCAAAAAATCTTTGAAATCCATATCCCCCTTATTTCATTGTTTTCGCAAACCGCTTTTTCAACCAAGAGCCGGCGTTCAAAAGTAAATCAGCCGCAAACGCACTTAAACTCGCATAGGTCTTGGCGTCCCCCGCTTGGATACTCGGATCAGATACAAACAAATCCGGCCTTGTCAGGACAAGATTCAAAAGAGAATTCCCAATCTCTCCTCGTTTTCCAAGACCTTGAATTTTGACACGTTCAGCCATAAGAAGCATCCAATCCCTGTGGCGTTTATCATAAGCCGCGAGTTCATTTTCCGCGGATTTTTCTCCTCGTTTCACACGATGATGATTTGGAGGAACCGGCTTCTCCGGGATCGTCATATTTTCAAACGGCATATGGGAAAAGTGTAAATCCCGGGTTTGGAAAAAGCAACAAAAAAGAGCCCAAACAACGGGCTCGAAGTCGATGATTTTGCTAGGCGGCCCCGCACTTCATCTCGTGCGGGACGTGGTAATTCCCGATCTCGTCCTGGACGATGCGGCCCGACATCCGAAGGGCCGTCACGCGATAATAAATCGCGAGGTCCGGATTCCAACTCTTGACTACCTGCTTCGAAAAGTGATCCTGAGCCGCCCCTCTCAGATCCTTGTACGAGACCGGCTCGCGATCCTCGATGAACTGAACGAGGAACGGGTCCAGGACTCGGCGGGCGTATTTTGCCTGCCAGACGATGTCACGCCCCAGCGGAACCAGCCAGATATAGACAAAGGTACTAATGATCACGACCGCAATCGCGATCAGGATTCCGATTTCGAGCGTTGACAAGGTGGCCTCCTTCAAAAGGGTGCACACAAGATACATGAAAACAGGCATTTTGTCAATGGATACTATTAGCCGCCTCTTTCATGATTGACAATATTTGCTAAATCAGATGAAATAACACCTTCGGCGCCCGCACACCCGAATAACACTGGAGAAAACATGCGCGCAAAAAATCGGTGCGGCGCCAAAGGAAGAATTCTCATTCTTCACGAAATGATCGGGATTGAAATCACCTCTCTTATAACCACGGCGACGGTCTGGGACAAAGGACCTCCCATCCATCTGCCCGAAGAATTTTTTGTCGGATTTTTCTATCCAATGGAACAAATCGCCGTCGAACATCGTGGCCTCGTTCTCCTGGATCAAAACGGAACGTATTTAGCTCATGGCGAGATCTGGCCGGATCGAGCAGGCGAGCTCAAATTCATCCCAGAAGAAGATGAGTCCGTGATCAAAGAAACGTCCGTAAAAAATCTTCTCGGCTTCTCGGTTGAAATAAAAGCCGAGCTCGTTGATGATATTGGTGCCGCGCGAAGGCTCCGCGAAATCAAAAAATCCTTTTCACGATAAATTTTCTGCCGCCCCGAGCGGCTTTTTTGCTTCTTTTTCAGCTCTGATACAATGAGAATATATGTCATTTAAAGATCCGACCCCGCCGAAGGAAATTGAAAAAAATCCAGCTGAATCAGCCATTAAGCTTCTTCAGCACATATCCTGGAAATTTGAACAATTAATTAATGAGAGCGACACCGCGTTAACCGAACGAGACACAGTTAAATACCAAGCCGACTCTTTGCAGGCCGCTGAATTAATTCGTGATTTACCCGTCCGTCTTGAAACCGCTCTCCAGTAAATATCCCCTGAATTAAAACAAGAAATTCTTCGCGACGCTCGCCTATTAGCTCGACAAGCTGAACAATATATTGAAAATAAACGGTTTGCCGCCATAAGCGCCCTCCTCGCGAAAGGTAACGCAAAATTAACCGATCCAAATATTTTAGACGACCTGGTGAAAAAATTAGAAGCGGCACTGCATTGGAACTAAATCAATCTTTATCATTTCTCGAATTCAAAAAATAAAATAATAAAAAACACCGCAGTTTTTCCTGCGGCATTTTTTCTATGATCCTTAGCGCTTGCTCCACTGTGGGGCACGACGAGCGCGTTTCAAACCTGGTTTTTTGCGTTCTTTTGATCGAGGATCGCGCGTCAAATATCCAAGCTTCTTCAAAGTCTTGCGGAACGTCGGATTTAGAACGATAAGCGCGCGTGAGATGCCAAGCCGAACCGCTTCCGCCTGACCGCGTAATCCTCCGCCTTCAACCTCAGAACTCACGTCTACCGCCGTTTCCTGCCCGGAAACTTTAAGAGGTCCGGAAACCATGTTGCGTAATTCAAACGTGGGAAAATACGTTTCCATTTGCTTACCGTTCACCGTAAACAAGCCTTTACCGTTCTTAATGACTCGAACCCGCGCGATAGCGCTCTTACGCCGGCCAAGCGCCCCAATAAATGAGCCGCTTTTTTGCGAGACTTCCGGTGCCGCTGTCTGCTCTACATTCTGAACCGGCGTCTCCGCTTCTTCCTTGCCTTTTTTTGCTCGAGGCGCACGCGGCGCAGCCGCTTTCTTTTTTGTCGTTTTTTTCTCAGTTTCCATATTTAAGCAATAATCAGACGCTTCATGCGCTCTTTTTGAGTTCGATTTTTCGGAAGCATGTATTCAACGGCATGCAATAATACCTCGCCTGGTTTCTCCACCTGTAATTTCGCGACCGGCAAACGCTTAATACCGCCCGGGCGATTCGATGAGCGGATCAAATTCTTTTGGCTCATCTTTTTTCCGGTAAAAATCAATTTATCCGCGTGAATAACTTTAACCCAGGCGCCGGAATCAATATACGGCACATATCCTGGTTTATCTTTTCCCATCAAAATTTTTGCGATTTTTGTCGCAAGACGCCCAACAACCTGATCCGTCGCATCAATCGTAATAGTCTCGCGTTTTATTTCGGGCATGCCCCGTTTATTCTTCCAAGCCATATTATTTTACAAGCTGAATCTGAGCGACTTCTGCCCCATCGCCCTTACGACTTCCTAATTTAATAATTCGCGTGTAGCCGCCAGTGCGTGCCGAATACCGCGGGCCGAGCTCTTCCAAAATTTTGTTAACCGCCGATTCGATCGAAAGATCTTTCATGAGTTCGCGTCGCGTTGCCAGAGTTTTTGTCTTTCCGCGTGTAATCAGCCGTTCTACAAGCGGCTTAACCGCCTTCGCTTTTGCCAGAGTCGTGTTCACGTGCTCGTACAAAATCACAGACGTAGCCAGATTCTTCAAAAGCGCTCGGCGGGCGCTCGAGTTTCGATCAAGAGTTTTTCCTGTTCGGCGGTGTCGCATAAAAGTATGATCAACAGATAACCAGAATCATCCGTAATTAAGCGGATTCCTCGGAATAATTCAAGTCCTTCAAAACATTGAGATAATCTTGAAGAATAGCTAATGACTGCTTCGTCGCATCCAGCGGATCGAGCGTGCCGTCCGTTTCTATTTTCAAAACAAGCTTGTCAAAGTCAGTTTTTTCTCCAACGCGGGTTGCTTCAACTTTGTAAGAAACATTAAGAACCGGCGCATACAACGCATCCACGGCAATCGTTCCAAGTTCAAGCTTCTCCTTTAAGCGCTCTTCCGTGGTCTGGTATCCTCGGCCCGGGCCGATCCACACTTCCATCTCAAAATTCGCCTGAGGATCCGTCAACGTCGCAATATGCAGATCCGGATTCACGATCTCCACCTGAGCGTCCTTGGTAAAATCTTTTGCCGTGATCTCCTTCTCTCCTTTGGCTGTGAGCGTCAGTTTAACCGGCTCTTCTGAAAACAACTTCACCCGGAGCGCCTTCAAATTAAGAATAATCTCCAGCATGTCTTCCTTTACATGAGGCAACGTGGAGAATTCGTGCTCAACGCCGCGAATTCGAACAGCTGTTACAGCCGCGCCCGGAAGCGAGGACAGCAAAACACGGCGCAGCGCATTTCCCAGCGTCGTGCCGTAGCCTTGAGCGCATGGCTCAACGGTTAACACGCCCTCATTGGGACGTTCTCCGTGTTCAAACCGTATTTTGGATGGAAGCAAGATAGGCTCCATAGGAAAGAAAAAATTTCCTGAATAAAAGGCTTATTGGCGAGAATAAAATTCAACAATCAGCTTTGGATCAAACGGCTGTTGAAGTTCCGTTCCAGCCGGCACGGCAACAACCTTTGCCGAGAGATTTGCCGGTTCAAGCGCGATCCAAGATGGCGTTTCTTTTTTTGAAAGATTTTCTTCGACTCCTTTCCATACGCCCTTTGCCCGCTTGTTCTCGCGTACAGAAATAACTTCACCAGGCCGCACATGATAAGAAGGAATGTTCACCTTTTTCCCGTTCACATTAAAATGCGCGTGCGAAACAGCCTGGCGCGCCGCGGCGCGCGTTTTAACAAATCCTGCGCGATAAACCGCATTATCCAAACGCGTTTCCAAAAGCTGAACCAGCATTTCTCCGGAATTTCCTTTTTTCCCGAGCACGAGTTTAAATAAATTTCGGAATTGGCGTTCATTTAATCCGTACATCCGTTTCGCCTTCTGCTTTTCACGCAATTGTTTTCCGTATTCCGTCTGACGGCTGCCGCCGGACGGTCCGTGAACACCCGGCGCATACGGACGCCGAGCCAGCGCACGGGCATGCGAAGCTTTGTCTGATAACGGAATGCCCTCTCGACGAGAATGTTTTGCAGTTAAGCGAAGCGTTTTCATAAATCCAGTTTTCTAAATTAAACACGGCGCGGACGCGACGGCCGGCAGCCGTTATGCGGAACCGGGGTGATGTCTTTGATGGATAGAACATTGATTCCATTTGCCTGGAATGCGCGTAAAGCTCCTTCCCGGCCCTGACCAACACCAGAAATAAACACGTTCACATCCTTTAATCCATAGTCCTTCACTTTTTCCGCCGCATCTTTCACAACCACTGAAGCCGCATACGGGGTCGACTTCTTCGGACCTTTAAATCCGACAACACCGGCAGATGACCAGCCAAGTACATTTCCATTCGGATCCGTAAATGAAACAATCGTATTATTATACGTCGACTGCACATACGCCTTTCCTTGCGGAACAGCGCTCTTTGTTTTCTTGCCGCGTTTTGGCTTTGCTTTAACCGGCTTTGATAATTTTTCTTCTGCCGGCTCTGCCGCCATCGCTGCATCCGCAGCAACTTGTTTTTCAGTATCAGTCATAAAAAATTACGTCTTTTCGAGTTTACGTTTTCCAGATCCCATGGTCCGGCGGACATTTCCGCGCACCGTCCGCGAATTTGTTTTTGTCCGCTGACCGCGTACCGGCAAATTACGAATATGCCGAACACCGCGGTAACTGCCGATTTCTTTCAATCGTTTAATATTCGCCAATACTTCACGTTTCAATTCACCTTCCACGTGATAATTCTTTTCCACTTCTTCACGCAAGGCGTTCGCTTGTGATTCTGACAAATCCTTCACACGAATCTCACCGGGAACGCCGGCGGTCTTTAAAATCTTTTGTGCCGTGGTATGACCAATTCCGTAGATATAGGTCAAGGCAATATCAGTTCGTTTGGTAGGCGGGAGAGTTACGCCGGCGATACGGGCCATAATCAGGAAAATGTTTTTATCAAAAATGGATGATTGATGTTGGTTATCCTTGACGCTGTTTGTGCTTAGGATTTTTTTTACAGATCACAACCAGTCTTCCCTTTCGGCGGACGACCTGACAGTCGCGGCACATGGTTTTCACAGATGATCGAACCTTCATAGAAATTCTAGAATTCAGATATGGAAGAAAAAATGGCTAATTGAAGCCATCCCCCTTATTTCTTTCGAGGGCTATAATCTATACGTTATGCGACCTTTTGTCAAATCGTATGGCGTGATCTCGACCTGAACGTCATCACCTGGCGTCAAGCGGATTCGATTCATGCGCATTTTCCCGGCTAAATAACACAAAATCGTCTGGCCATTATCAAGCCGGACGCGGAAGGTTGCTCCTGGAAGAGCCTCTTCTATCGTCCCTTTCACGACCAAGAATTCCTTGTTCGGAGAAGGGTTATGGCCTGCCATAATTCACGAATTTGTTGCGCATGAAATGACGCGTCATGAAATTAAATTCCTGTTTGAGTGTACGTGTCCCTTTGCAACCTGTCAACACAGCCAATTTCACTGGATTAAACGCAAGGCATCAAGCGCCCGAAAGGTTGACCAGGAAAGACCTCGCCAACCGTGCTTTCGATCATTTTCCAAATTTTGCCGCTGCGTTTGCAGGATAATTTTTAACTGTTGCTCGCCGAGAAAATCAGAAGGTGTTGATTTACCATTCCCGTCTGTTTCCGGCCATTTCTGATTTGCTAACTGCACGAGAGCCGGAACCGCATCCGAAGATAAGCTAGTGAGATAATTAATATCCAAGGTATCTGTTTTGCCAGTTAAAAACCGATTCGCATTCCAGCGAACAACAAATGCATCGACATTAAATAAACAAAGAACGGAAATCAGAAAAACAACACCCAAAAAAAGCATTTTTGCCGTTCGCTGATACGGAAATCTTATCCAGGAAAAAACAATAGCCGCTACCAGAACCAGTGCAACAAGGATCAAAACAACGTACGCCCAGACACGCGAAACCGATAATCCGTAGGCGCCCACATAAAGCGTCAGACGACGCAAAGCCGAGAGCAGGATGATTCCCGTTTCAGCCACGAGTCCGGTAAGCAGTAAACGATTCCAAATTTCTTTCATCCCGAACAGCCAGTACACAAACCACGAAATCAAAAAGACAATTCCCGCGACAAAGAGCAGCTGAAAAAATCCTTCACGCGCGTATGAGGCATAGGTAATACCGCGGGAAGCGATCACGCCGGCGCCGCCGAAAAAATACACCATCTGAAATCCGACAAAAATCAAGAAGGCGATATTAAGAACTGCGAGAAATGAATGCAGAATCAGATGGTCTTTTGAAAAATCCCACGTCCGTTCCCGTGCAGTCGGCTCGCGTTTCTCGAGGCCGCGCGTAAGCATTGTCCAGCCAAAACCGAGAAAACAGAATCCAACGATCACGTCTCGAATAATCTGGAATACGTAACGCTGTAAATTTTGAACCGTGAGAAGCGTGTTAATCGATTGATGAAATAACGGATCCGCCGAGGCAAACAGCGCAAAAACAATCAGCAAAACCGGAATCGCGATAAGAACACCGAGCGCAATCCGAGCGGCCTTGGCACCGACCGTCTTTCCGGCAAACAACGATCGCAATTCCGGAAAAGGAAAAATCGTTTCGCCAAAAAAAGAAAGGGGCCAAAAACTCGGCAGTCGCGCAAACGAGACGCGCGGAGCGGTTATCCAGTACGCAAACAGCGCAAGCGAACCAAACGTGAGAAGGAAGGAAACGCTTTCAAGCGCCATGCTTGAAAAAAAGAAATTCGTGATTAGTCCAAAGAGAACCGGAACAAGGAAGAGATACGCCCATCGATTTTCTGCGCCACCCGAAAGAGCCACGATGACGTGCATGGCGATGACAGCAAGCAAAACAAAAACAACAAAGCTGAACCCGAATCCGAAAAAGAAATGAAACACAAGGGTGAGCGCCAGGGCCGAAAAAAAGACCCCCAAAGAATAGCGCATTGAATAGGTTCGAAGAGATTCCATATAGAAAAAAGCGTAGCCAAAAAACGACTGTCTGTCTATGAAGCAAAGGAAGATGTGTAGGCCATCACCGTTTCGGATGCATGCGGCGGAGACAAAAGCGGCGTCTGCTTGAGAAATGATTCAATCGCGGAGGCAGCGCCGAGAAAGATAAACGGAAAAGCTGTTATCTGCAGAACGTCTGCCAATGGACGATGCCGCAGGAATCGGATCAGCCGCACACCATCTGGAGAAAGCGGAACACGAAAAGAAGAAGCGATCTCTCGCGCGCAGGAAAAACACACCAAGCCGCCTTCACTTGGAATAGCAAAAGTCGGAAACGCAAGCGGCTGATGGCAATGAGCACATGCGTCGATATGCGGCGCATAGCCAAGCAGATCAAGAAGTTTGATAATGGATCCGGACAAAAGCAATCGGCTTCGCTCCGCCGAAATAGCAGCATCAGAAATCGCCCCTAAATCCATCAACTCGCACAAAAGATTAAATACACGCTCATCGTTTATTCCAGGGTGCGTAAGCCGCGCCACCAAATCCGCAAAGGTTCCAGCGACCGTTAAATATTCAAGTCGTTCACGCAAATACAGTCGAGGACGGACGATCCGCGCCACCGCAAGCTTATCAAATGACGATCCCTTTGCGATCATGACCTCGATTTCTGAAAGCGGTTCCAAATGGCCAAGCGCCTTTGCATGGAGATTAAGCGCTCCCCGCGCCACCGCGATCATTTTTCCTTCTTTTTTTCCGTAAAGCGTTACCCATACGTCGTGCTCGCGAAACGGTTCGCTTTTCAAAACAATGGCTCGATCGCGCAGATAAGACATGAATTTCTCTTCAGAAAAACGTCAAATTTATTCTGCCTGAGCGTCAAGATACGCCTGCAGAATAACAGCGGCGGCAAGATCGTCGCGCTTTCGCCGCTCGCCCATTTCCCGCGCTTGAATTTTTGCCGAACGCGATGACCAGGTCTCATTTTGTTCTTCGACCGGTAAACCGACTATTCGCAGTTTTTGAGAAAAGACGCGAATTTCTTTCGCCTGATCTGTTTCGCGTGATTGATCTCCAAGCGGATATGGAATTCCAATCACAAATTTTTCTACATGCTCCTGCCGCGCGATTTCCCGCAAACGCTCCAACGTCTCATCCTCGCGCTCGTTCGCGATCACTCGCCACGGACTTGCTACGCGCGTTTCCGTATCGCCTAACGCAACACCCACACGAGCCCCTCCGTAATCAATTCCAAGAATCCTCATACAAAAAGCTACCTCCATTCCAGCGGCCTATCTTAGTCGTCCTCCATTTCGGAAAGTTTTCCATTTTTTTTCTTTTTTCCTTCATCTGTTTTTTTCTCGCGTTTGTGCAGAAAGGAAACTAATTGTTTTCCCCCTTCCGCAATCAATCCAAGATATTGAGAAGTTGATGCGAGCCGTTCTCCCAAGGAAATAACGCTATGCTCAAACCGCTCCACCTTTTCTCGCGTGTCTTTTACAACCGTGTTCGCTTGGCGGACAAGCTTTCCAATCTGATACAGCGTCCAGCACAAGAAAATCGTGATCCACACAAGGCAGATCGCGCCGATGAGCGAAAAAACATCCTGAAGAGAACTAAGGGTCATACCGTTTGATCATACCAGATCAAACCGATCCATACCAGAAATTTCAGACGCGGATCATGGCGCCGAATTGATCTTTCAAAAGCGCGCGCATTTTTTCTAAGGAGGCGTCTACCTCTCTTGTTTCCAAGGTCCGATCAGGAGATCCGAAGGTCAGGTGAAACGCGACGGATTTTTTATCCGCCGGAATTCCCTCTCCTTTATAGGTATCGAACCAGTCTACCTGCCGGAGCGTTGGTTCCATTTTTTTCATCGCCGCCGTCAATTGTTGAACATCTATCTCGCGGTTTACGGTAAACGCGAGATCGCGCTTCGCTTCCGGGAACGGCGGGATTGGTTCATAGGTCTTTTTTGTCGTCGCAAGGGCGGCGATTTCACGCAGAGGAGAATCAATCAATGCAACTTTTCCTTCAAATTTGAATGCCTCGGCTATTCGCGGATGCAGTTCACCGACTGTCGCCAAAAGAAATCCGTTTACAAAGGCTTGTGCCGTTCTTCCCGGATGCCAAAACAAATCGTCTTCAAGCCGCCGCCATTCAACGTGCCGGATACCGAATTCTTGAAAAAGATGTTCCGCAAATCCTTTCGCTCGCTTCCATCCGTCATCATAGCCACAGTAAACAGCCGAGAATTGCGAACGCTCGTCCGGCAGATCGGTTTTTTCCGAATGAAAATACACATGCGCGATTTCAAATAGTTCCTGCTGATGAAAACGCTCCTGATTTTCAGAAACGATCTGAAGGAGCGACGGCAGAAGCGATGTGCGCATGTACACAAAATCAGACGAAAGCTCGTTTTGGACACGCAGCATCCGATCCGGATCAAATCCAGCTTTTCTCTGAAGATCCGCTGAGGTAAACGAATAGCTGTAAACTTCCGTTAACCCAGCGCCGACGGCGAGCGTCTTTAATCGTTCTTCCCAGGTAATCATCTGAGAGGGCGGCTGATGAGCCAATCCAGGCGGAAATCGGGCCGGAATTTGGCCATACCCGAACACGCGGGCAATTTCTTCCACTAAATCACGTCCAGATTCGATATCATGATCGCGCCACCAGGGAACTGACGCCGTTAAGACGCGGCCCGCAGAATGAACATTAAATCCGAGACGCGTGAGAATGTCGCTCGCCTGCTTCTTTGCCACCGGAACACCCATCAATGCTGAAATTTCATCAAATCGGATGCGCTCTTTTTTGGGGACGTATTTCTCTTTTGAAGAATCCTGAACAAAAGATGACACAGAACCGCCGCACAATTCCAGACAAAGTTCGACCGCACGCGCGAGCGCATATATTGGCGCCTCGATGGAAAGACCCTTTTCAAATCGAAGCTGCGCATCGGAATACAAGTTCAAAGCCCGAGCCGTTCGGCGGACAGAAACCGGATCAAATGTCGCCGCTTCGAAGACAACCGAGGTCGTTCCGCTCGTCACTCCGGTTATTTCTCCTCCCATCACTCCCGCAACCGCAACTGGTTTAGCCACATCGGCTACCACAAGCACTGATTCATCCAGCGGATATGTTTTTCCATCCAGCGCCTGGATCGATTCACCAGGTTTTGCCGTACGGATCACAAGCCGGTCTCCTTCCAATTTTTCGGCATCGTACACATGCATCGGCTCGCTTAATTCAAGCATCACGTAATTTGTAATATCAACGAGCGCGTTGATCGGACGGATTCCAGCCGAAAGCAGACGGCGCTTCATCCACCAAGGTGAGGGGCCAGCGGAAACGCCTTCGATCTTCACGGCCGTGAATCGTGGACAAAGTTTTTTGTCTTTCACGTCAATTTTAAAATTTGATTTTGCAGCCGCGGCCGGCGAAATGCGGATTTTCGGCGCTGGTTTCCATAAAAACGGACGAGATAAAATCGCTGAAGCTTCCCGCGCCAGTCCAACAAGGCTCATAGCATCCGGCCGATTGCTCGTTACCTCGATATCCATAACCGTATCCGAACTCAATCCCAAGGCCTGAGCCAATGGCATGCCAGGTTTCCATTTTGCTTCAGGAATAGCTTTTCCAAGATCCAGAATCTCCCGTTCTGCGTGCGGAAATGCGTCAAATAAACCGATTTCATTTGCCCCGCAGATCATTCCTTCGCTTTTCACTCCGCGGATTTCCGCCGGCGCGAGTTCGATGAGTTCTCCTTCTCCGTGCCAGCGCACCTTTGCGCCAACCAAAGCAACCGCCACCCATTGATTCACCTCTAAATTCGACCCGCCGCAGACAAGCGTGAATTTTTTCCCAGCATTTACCGTTGCTAAACGAAGTTTTTCCGCATTCGGATGCGGTTTGATTTCATTGATTTGGCCGACAACCACCTTATCTAGCAGCGCCCCTTGCGGATAAAGCCGCTCAATACCCGGGCCAGAAAGCGAAACACGTGCCGCAAAGGTTTCCGGCGATTCCTTAAGCTCAACGTATTCTTTAAGCCAATCGTATGATATTAAAATATTCATAACTCAGCGTTGAACTAAAATTGCTGTAAAAATCGAAGATCGTTTTTATAAAGAATGCGGATATCATCCAAATGCATTCCCTCTTTCATCATATACGTCCGCTCTACTCCCCAGCCGAATGCAAGCCCGGAATACTGCTCCGGATTTAAACCAGCGGCCGCAAGCACATTCGGGTGCAGCATTCCGGCCCCACCCAATTCCAGCCAGCCGCGTTTACAAGTTCGGCAGCGTTCACCAGTTGCAAGCGTTCCCGTTCCGCCGCAGACGCCGCAGGAGACATCGATTTCAAATGAAGGCTCGGTGAAACGAAAATGGAATGGCCGAAGTCGCGTTTTTCGATCCGGACCAAAGAATTCGCGCGCAAAATAATCCAGGACGCCGCGGAGATGCGCGATCGAAACGCCCGTATCAACATAGACGCCATCAAACTGATGAAACATTGGCACGTGCGTGATATCAATCTGTCGGCGATAATTTTTTGAAATATTTATGGCGCGAATAGGCGGTTTGTGTTCAGCAAGCGTTCGTGCCGTTCCAGATGTCGCGTGTGGCGTGAGAATCATCTTTCCCCATTTCTTCGAAGTCGGCGCATCCATAAAAAACGTTTCCCATTCATCGCGCGCCGGATGATCCGCTGGCATGTTCAGCGCTTCAAAGGCATACCAGTCCCATTCCACCTCTGGATAGCGAGTCCGGACAAATCCAGCTCTTGCAAAAATATCCGTGATCTCGCGAATGGCCTGTGTGAGCAAATGAAGATGTCCTGAAGGCGGCTGAATGCCCGGCTCAGTTACATCTTCCCTTTCAGAAGCAAGCTGTGCCTCCAGAACAGCCGACCCGAATCGGTTCCGCGCTTCCAGAATTTTTTGTTCAATGGAAATCTTAACTTCATTTGCGAGCGAGCCTAGCTTTGGACGCTCCTCTGACGGAATTTCAACCAATGCCCGTAAAAGCGAGGTCAGTTCTCCTTTTCTCCCAAGAAAGCGAACTTCGAGCGCAGTAATCGCATCCATATCTGCCGCTTTTTTAAGCGCTTCCGAAGCATCCAGGGCCAATGCCTGAAGTTTGTCTGCTAATTCCATAGTCGAATTCAATGGAGAGAATAAATATTCAACACTATTTTTTATCCGTTCTGCGAAGGCGATCACCTTTCGTATTTTTGGCGATTTGCCCTTGGGGAGAGTTATTAATGCCCGGGTTTAAATTCCGCTTATCTGTTTCAATCCGTTCCAAATAACACCGCCATACTGCCTCAAATCATGAATTGTGACAATAAAGATAAGCAAAAGAAGGGCAATGAACCCGATTTGGTGAATCAAGGACTCAACCCTCGGATTCAGCCGGCGCCGTCTCAAAGATTCCACCGCAAGAAAAAGCGCGCGGCCGCCGTCCAGTGCGGGAATGGGAAGAAAATTCACCACGGCAAGATTCAGGGAAAGAATGGCGGCGAATTGCATGACCGACCAAAAACCCTGTTGAGCCACCCGGCCGGTAAGCACAGCGATCCCAACTGGTCCGGCCAAATCCGACGGAACGCGATGAACCGCGATCAAATCACGGACAAATCCGGCCAAACCGAGCACGATAAGTTTTGTATAGGTCCAAGCCGTAACAAATCCATGACCAATGGCGAGATACCACGGAAAACGGACAAAACCGGTATTCGCAAGGGCAACTCCTAAACCGGCACGCCGAAGGTCTGAAACATATTCCGGTTTAACGGTCAGTCTTTTTTGTTCGCCCTGGTGCTCAATGACCAGATTTATGGTCTGATTCGCCGCTAAACGATTCTGCGCGTCTTGAACATCCGGAACCGATTGTTCATCGATTTTTAATAAAAAATCACCGGGCTGGATTCCGGCTTTTGCGGCCGCTGAATCTTTTAACACGTCCACGATCTGCACTTCCTGCTGACGGATAATCGCCTCTTTCGGCAATCCATCAGTCTGCATCGGAACCCCGATCGCAAACGCCGCCATAAAAATCGCCGCCGCTAACAGCCAATTCATGCTCACACCGGCCGCTAAAATAAAGAGCCGCCGCCAGATGCTTTTTCCGGCAAACGCATCTGATTCATTTGCATGATTTCCCTCCTCACCCTTTAGACGAACAAACCCTCCAAGCGGAAGCCAGTTAATCGACCAAATCGTTCCGGGATGAGAGGTCGTGTCTGAATTTTTCACTCGTTTCCACGTTTTTTGTTGACGCAAGAATCCGATGGCGCGCGGCGGGAACCCGTATCCAAATTCATCAACCTTAACGCCGCAAATTCGTGCCGCTATAAAATGGCCCAGCTCATGGATAAGAACGAGGACCGATAAAACAAGAAGAAAAATCAGCAGAGAAAGCATGGTTATTAGAGTAACATTTTCCCGGTCATGAAAGGAATAGCAGATCTCCGCATCCTGAGCAGAAAAACTTAGAACGTCAAGCCAATTAAGCAAAAGCCTCGACGCCTTTGCCGAACCCGGCTACCATAATAAACATGCGCGAAGAACGGTTGACGCTTTGGCTCGTCTCCGCCGAAATTCTCATTCTCATTCTGCTGGCCTGGTTTTGGCCAGCTTCATCGACGAGCCGCGTCGCAGATCTATTTATTCTATTATTTCAAAGCGTTCTATTTGGCGAACGACTTTTTTTTGGCGTTGCGAAACCAGCGCGGCCGTTTTTAGGATTATTCACCATCATTGCCGCTCAATCAATTATCCAAACCATTTGGTATTACGCAGGCGGCCAGCTTGGATCTTTTAGCGATCTCTTGACGCTCGCCATCAGCCTCGCGGCGATCTGCCTAGCTCTTTTCATTCTCCCTAAACCAAACACATCGCCCGAATCTGCCAGTCAGATATCTTGGCGATGGATCGCTGCCAGTTTTATTCCTGCTGTTATTGCGTTTGCGTTTGTCCTCTGGTCAGCTACCCGCGCGAGCACCACTGAGAGCATCCGAACACCGTGGCCGCTTCTCGCACACGGTACCCTCGCCGCCATTGTCATCATTTTTCTCGCTTCCATCGTAGGCGCCTGGAAAACAAACTCAAAAACAGCCTCTGCCGCTCTTTCCAGCTTGGCTATCTTAAGCGTAAGTCTCCTCGCACCGATCATCTATAAAATCGGTTTTGGATTTGACGGATTTCTGCATCGCGCGGGGGAAAGCATTCTTTTGCAAACAGGAACGCTTCTTCCAAAGCCGGCCTACTATATCGGTCAATACGTCTTCGTAACGTGGATGGCCCGGCTGTTTTCTGCGCCTGTGCAGATTATCGATATTTTTCTTGTTCCCATTGGCGCCGCATTCATCCCTTGGCTGATCGCTCTGTTCGCGAAAAAACGTCTTTATTTTATTTCCCTCGGCGCCCTGCTTATTCCTTTTTCTTTTCTCATTGCAACCACTCCGCAATCTTTTGCATTTCTGCTCGGATTTGCCGCCCTCTGTTTTGCCATGACTTTTCGAGCCGGACGGATTTCCTGGCTGCCGTCTTTTCTCGTTTCCTTATGGGCGTTAGCTACTCATCCGCTTGCCGGCCTTCCGTTTTTCGGAATCACCTTGCTTATTCTCTGGGTCGTCAAAGCTGAGCAAAAAAAACAAAACATCTTGCGCGCTGTTTTACCCTGGATGCTCATCGTAGGAAGCGCCACCGTGGTTCCGCTGGCGTTCGTTGCTAACAGCTTCCTTTCGAAAGGAACGGCGACATGGCAATGGACCGCGCTCACGGATTTCCGCACGTACGCAAGCTGGTTTGTATCGCTTATCCCGCCGCAAACACACACAGCCCTTTGGGCTGATTTTGCCGCATTCGCGCAGTATCTTTTTCCACTTATAATTTTAACGACCGGCCTAATTGCCTTGAAGGATAAACGCCAACGCGCATTTTATGGTCTACTCATCATGAGTGCACTTAGTCTCGCACTCGCCAGTCTGTTCCTAAAAACAGCCGGAGACTTCTCGTTCCTTATTGATTATGAGCGGGGAAATTATGCAGACCGCCTACTGATCGTTGCCGGTTTTATTCTTAGCCTTCCGGCGTTCATGGGCGCATCCGAACTCATCGAACAATTCACAAAAAAATCCGCGCTCGCCTCCCTCGCGCTTATTCTTGCCGCCGGTTCATTCTACGGCGCCAAAACATACCTCGCCCTTCCAAGAAATGACGCGACTATCGTTGGTCACGGCTGGAGCGTCGGAGCGGCAGACCTGGAAGCCGTACAATGGATCGATGGAGATGCAAAAGGACGTCCCTATACCGTCCTCGCTGATCAATCGGTGAGCGCCGCCGCCGTCGCGACGCTCGGGTTTAAACGATATGCTGGCGACATTTTTTTCTATCCCATTCCCACAGGCGGCGCCCTTTATCAATTATACTTGGCCGCAACCGGGAATCATCCAAGCCGCGAGATCATGACACAAGCAGGTTCACTTGGCGCGAGCAATCGCGTCTACCTCGTATTGAATAATTACTGGTGGAATGCAGATCACGTGGCCGAAGCGCTCCGC
>DASTLG010000113.1:0-2724 GCA_035715245.1 Patescibacteria group bacterium | reverse complement strand
GCCGCATCGTCGTCAATAAAGCCCGCCCAATGGAGGAACGCTCGCCTCGCGCGTAATAGCGAAGAGCAAAGACCCCGTCTTATACAGGCGGGGTTTTGCGTTTTATTTGCATAAGTTTAAAAGCTTTCGTAAGCTACAAGCAAACAGCTATTTTAACTATTCTTTTATGAAAACCTCACATGCGTTCCTGGGACTTCTTTCTTTGGGAACCTTGTTTTTAACCGGGTGTGCGGCGCCAAGTTCTCAAACGCCGACAAGTACATCGATTCAGCTTCCTCAAGTGAATGTTTCCGCGACTCCGGCAACATTTGGAACGTCTGTGAAATATGAGGTCCCGAACGTCCGTATAAATCCCGCCATTGCCAAGGATTTTTCCATGGGTGATATTCAGAATCTTTCTGAGATGGAAAAGGCCTATGGGTTTACATTTACTCCGGGAGAAAAAAACGCTCTGAGTCAAAACAAATTTGTTATAAAGAATATTTTAGATACGAATATCCGGCCTGATCCGTCCGGTGATAATTTTCGCGAATTTATTCAGTTATACAAAACAATTCGCGGAGGTTCAGACCCACGTTCTCGAGGTCAACAAAATGCGATTTTTTATTCGTCCGATGTTTTTTTTAATGCTTACAACAATCTGTATACGGAGCTCTTAAAAGAAATGGAAAATACGGCTTTTTACCCGGCCATGAAAGCTCTTTCCAAGGAATTATTTGATGCGGCGAACCAGAAACTAGCGGCCGCCGCTTCTGATGCTGAAAAATTGAAATGGAAAAAAGTTCGCAATTATTTTGCTGTTCCGTATGCGATTTTTTTTACCGCGGCCCAGCCGTTAACGGCGCAGGATTATGGACAGTCTGATCCAGAGCAGGTGATGGCGGATTTTGCCGCGAAAGACGCAAAAGTAGACACGGCGGCAAACGTTGAAACGTTTGTAAAAGGATTGAAATTAGATTCAGAAAGCCAGGCGGCCGTTTTGGCGGACATAGAAGCGATTTATGCCGCAGGGAACAAAGGAGTCCCGGCTGTCTTTAGTGATGAGTATCAGGCCTACTCACAACAGGAAAAAATTGTTTTTCAGGTTGATTACACGCAATTCACGCCGCGTGGGACTTATACGTCAAGCTCATTACGCCGGCAGTATTTTCGCGGCATGAAATGGTTCATTGATGTTCCGTTTTTCATAAAAAGCGCGCCGCTTACAACGTATGCGTTTGCCATTTCGCAATTATTAGCTGAACACTCGGATGCATTGAAGAATTACAATAAACTTGAAGCGGCGATTAATTTTCTTGTGGGAACGAGTGATGATTTGATGCCGGTAGATTATTTACAGGCACTGGCTTCTGCAAAAGGGTCCTCGGATCCGGCCGCCAGCGCGTTAGATTATCTAGCAAAAGCGCATAATCCAAAGATCAAAGATCTTGGCGCGCTTTATCCTACGGTGGGAACCGAGCAAAGCGCGGATGTTTTACTGAAAACCAAGGGCATGCGGTTTTTTAGCGGAAAATACATCATGGATTCCTTCTGGACCGGGTTCTTGACGCAAGGCGACGAAGCGCCGCGTCCAGGTTACACGCAAAAATTGCCGCCCATGGCTTCGTCTCTTGAGGTGATGGCTCTCTTAGGGTCGGATTACGCGGCGAGCCAAATTCCTAAGCTGGATTTTTATTCCCCAAACAATGCCAAGGCCATTGATCAGGCGATGAAGGAATTAGAGGATGGAAATGCGAAACTTGTGGATAAGGATTGGCAGCAGAATATCTATACGACCTGGCTTTGGACGATCAAGAGTCTTTTTGAGTGGCAAAGCGTGAATAAAACATCCTTGCCGCGATTTATGCAGTCGGCCGCTTGGAACGTAAAAACGCTGATGACGGCAAGCGCGTTCTGGACTGAATTACGGCATGCCACGATTCTGTATGCAAAGCAGTCGTTTGCGGAAATGGGCGGGGGACCAGGTGCTTGCGACACGCGGTCAGTACCGCCGCCGCCAAAAGCGTATATCGAGCCTCAGCTTGAAGCGTTTGCGCGCCTTAGTTATCTCGCAAAACGGACAGATCAAGGATTGAAAGATCAGGGATATCAACTGCAGAATTTATCGCCGCTCGAATCGTTTATCAATTTAATGGATTTGACGCAGTCTTACGTGAAAAAAGAATTAGAGAATACCACGTTCACGGAATCGGTAACGACAGATTCAAGTCCGGATCCGCTGGATCCAAGCAAAACGTGCGTTCAGCATATTGTTGCGGCGGGAAGCGATTGGGAAACCTTGCGTGTGACTCTTTTGGATGATCTGAGTCAATCTTTGCCCATCCCAGTCGAGGGGCCGATTCTCTCGGCAAAAGATCGCCGCGCGGCTATTCTCGCAGATGTTCATACGGGCGGAGATTCGAGTTATCCCACGCGTATTCTTTATGAAGGTACTGGCGTCCCTTACGTGATTTTTGCCGCTGTGGAAGATGCAAACGGCCCGCGGTTAACGGCAGGATTTACGTACTCGCATTACGAATTCACGAAACTCTACGGCGGCCAGCGCTTAACCGACGAGGACTGGCAGAAAAATTTCTACATTGGGTCAGATCCGTATAATGCTTACCAGTACACGAAGAAATCTTCTTGGCCTAAAGAAAACGCCTGGTACGCGCCCTTATTTAATCTCAAATGAGACGAGCTCCTGCTCTTATCGGAGGAATTTTGATTGCGGGCATTTTTATT
>DASTLG010000112.1:0-9543 GCA_035715245.1 Patescibacteria group bacterium | reverse complement strand
TGGGCTTGCGGCAAATGCGCTCGGCTACATGGTTGCAACACCGGTGTTTGATGGCGTTCCGGAAGAAACGATCCGTGAGGAATTACGAAAAGCCGGATTCCCGGAGGATGGAAAAATTCGGCTGTTTGATGGCCGAACGGGTGAACGCTATGACAACAATCCGACCGTTGGGTATATCTACATGCTCAAACTGAACCACATGGTGGAAGACAAGATTCACCAGCGCTCCATTGGCCCGTACTCATTGATTACGCAGCAACCGCTCGGAGGAAAAGCGCAATTCGGCGGCCAGCGTTTTGGAGAAATGGAAGTGTGGGCGCTCGAAGCATACGGCGCGGCGCACACCTTGCAGGAAATTTTGACGATCAAATCTGATGATGTGCCTGGCCGTTCCAAAGCCTATGAGTCCATCATCAAAGGCGAACCAATCCGCAAAGTGAATGTGCCGGAATCATTCAACGTGCTGGTGCGTGAATTAAAGGGCTTGTGTCTGGATGTTGAGCTCTTAAAGAATGGTCAGCGCATTGAAGAAACCGCCCCGCGTCCTGAACATCTCAAAGTGAAATCACCGCTCACGAACAGTCCGGATGAAGAATGGGGTCCTTCGCCTTTAGACATCTAACTCACCATAAACGAACAAATCTATGGCGTTTTTCCAAACTGAGAACATCAAAACAACAGATTTTGATGCGATCCGCCTTAAACTCGCCTCGCCTGAGGTGATCCGCGGTTGGTCGTATGGTGAGGTGACGAAACCGGAAACCATCAACTACCGCACGCAAAAACCGGAAAAGAGCGGCTTGTTTGCCGAAGAAATTTTTGGTCCCTCGAAAGATTGGGAATGTTATTGCGGAAAATATAAAAAGATTCGTTACAAGGGCATTATTTGTGACAAGTGTGGCGTAGAAGTGACGCATTCATTGGTGCGTCGCGAACGCATGGGACATATCGAACTGTGCGCGCCGGTCGCGCATATCTGGTTCTTGCGTTCGGTACCGTCCAAAATCGGTACCGCGCTCGATATGTCGCTCCAAGCGCTGGAAAAAGTGATTTATTTTTCCGCGTTCATCATCACGGAGGTGAATGAAGATCTGAAAAATCAGACACTGGAGCAGGTGCGTACGGAATACAAAGGCAAGCGCAAAGCCATTGAATCCGAGTACGAACGGGAAGTTGAGCGCGCGAGTAAAGTTGCGCAGGAGAAGGGGACAAAACCCGAAGCGCTTGCAAAAGAATTAGATAAAATTCAGGGAAATAAAGAGCGCAAACTCAAAGAATTGGACGAGGATTTTTCCACCGTAGAGAGCGAGCTCAAAGATTTAGAAGTCATGCGGGTCCTTTCAGAGAATGATTATCACGATTTGTCTCTTAAATACGGACACGTATTCGAGGCAAAAATCGGCGCCGAAGCCGTGGATGAGCTTTTGCATCGTGTTGATTTGGAAGCGACGATCAAAATGCTCCAAGGCGAGCTGGAAGGTGCCTCGGATGCCAAACACGACCGCGTGATTCGCCGATTAAAACTCCTCAAATCCTTGCGCATGAATCAAATCGATCCGCATTGGATGATTTTGAAGGCGCTTCCGGTGATTCCGCCGGATTTGCGTCCGATGGTTGCGCTTGATGGAGGTCGTTTTGCCACATCTGATTTGAACGATTTGTATCGCCGCGTGATCAACCGAAATAACCGGTTAAAGCGTTTGCTTGAATTGAATGCGCCAGAGGTGATTGTGCGCAATGAAAAACGCATGCTTCAGGAAGCGGTTGATTCACTCGTGGATAACAGCGCGCGCCACTCTAAAACCGTGATCGCCGCGACCGGTAAAAAACGCCAGCTTAAATCATTGGCTGATTTCTTGAAAGGTAAGCAGGGTCGTTTTCGTCAGAACCTGCTTGGAAAACGCATTGATTATTCTGGCCGTTCCGTGATCGTCGTTGGTCCAACGCTCGAGCTTTATCAATGCGGTTTGCCAAAAACCATGGCGCTTGAGCTTTTCAAACCGTTTATTATCGCTGAACTGATTAAACGGGAACTGGTCCACAACATCCGTTCGGCGAATCGTTATATCGAAGCTGACCACGCGGAGGTTTGGGATATTCTGGAAAAAATTGCAGAAGATGCCGTGGTGCTCTTAAACCGCGCGCCGACCTTGCATCGTCTTGGTATTCAGGGCTTTCAGCCGAAACTGATTGAAGGAAAGGCGATTCAGATTCATCCGATGGTTTGTCCGGCCTTTAATGCAGACTTTGATGGAGACCAGATGGCCGTCCACATTCCATTAACCGAAGAAGCGCGTGCGGAGGCGAAGAACTTGATGTTCTCGACGAAAAACCTGCTGAAACCGGCAACCGGAGCGCCGATTGCGCGTCCGGATAAAGACGTTGCCTGGGGTTGTTATTACATGACGACACTGCTTGAGCCAAAAGATGGCAAAGTAAAGGTGATTGGTTCTGCGGATCAGGCGATTTATCTTTATGAAGCCGGAGAAATCGATATCCGCGAAAAAATTAAAACGCGATTACGCCCCAATCAACCAGTTATTGAGACCAACGTTGGCCGTATTATTTTGAACCAGCTGTTTCCGAAAGAAATTGGTTTCCGTAATGACGTGATTGGAACGAAACAGCTCGCGGAAATTGTGCGCACGACCATTGAATTGCGCGGATTTGAACGCACGGCCAAATTTTTGGATGAAGTTAAAGCCATGGGCTTTTACTACATCACAAAATCCGGATTCAGCTATGGGATGGGCGACCTGCCGGAAATGGAGAAAAAACAGGCACTGCTGTCTCAGGGTGATGAGCGAGCCATTGAAATTGAAGAGCAGTTTAAGGAAGGTTTGCTGACAAAAAAGGAACGCTATTCGCAGATCATTAAAGTCTGGTCTGACGTGAAGGATGAGGTCCAGCGCTTGTGTAAGGATTCACTCGATAAAACCGGAACCGTGTTCTCCATGATTGATTCTGGCGCTCGTGGTTCTGTTGGTCAGCTGACGTCTGTCGTGGGCATGAAAGGATTGGTCAGCTCGCCGTCTGGTGACATTATCGAACTGCCGATCAAATCTTCTTTCCGCGAGGGGCTGGATGTGCTTGAATACTTCATTGCTTCTCATGGAACGCGAAAGGGTTTAACGGATACGGCTCTGCGTACGGCAAATGCTGGATATCTAACGCGCCGTCTCGTTGATGTAGCCCAGGACGTTATTATTTTGAAAGATGATTGCGGTGATACAGAAGGCGTGACGCTGACCTTGGCGGAATGCGAAGAGATCGGTGAACCGCTTATGACTCGGTTATTGGGCCGTTATGCGCTTAAAGACATCAAAGATGCGGAGTCCAATGAAGTGCTGGTAAAGAAAGGAACATTGATCACAGAAGATCTGATCAAAGTTTTGAGCAAACACAAGGTGGAATCCGCCACCGTGCGCTCAGTGCTTACGTGCCGGGTCCCGCGTGGATTGTGCCAGAAATGCTATGGATATGACCTGGCCTATAATAACCTGGTAAAAATCGGAACCGCGGTCGGAATTATCGCCGCCCAATCCATTGGCGAACCAGGAACTCAGCTCACGATGCGTACGTTCCATACCGGTGGAACCGCCGCCGCAGATATTACGCAAGGTTTGCCGCGTGTAGAAGAATTGTTTGAAGCGCGTTCGCCAAAACATCGCGCCGTGCTTTCAGATGTGAGCGGAAAAGTGCAGATCGTGGAACCGGAACGCCGCGTCTTGCAATCAGCAACCGGCGAAAAACTGGTTGATACATCTGGCGAGAGAATGGCGCTCGTGAGCTATCAGAGTGTGCAGGAAGAATCGCATCACTTTACGAAAAAAGATGTTGTTAAAGTGAAAGACGGACAAAAAGTAAAAGAAGGACAAGCGCTAATTGTCCGCGGCAATGGAGAAGAGGTTGACGCGAGTCACGCAGGGAGCGTTCGTCTCGAAAAAAATAAGGTCGTCCTCGTTTTCGAAGCTATGGCCAGCGTGGAGCATGTAATCCCGACCGGCTATCAAGTTCTAGTTAAAGACGGCCAGGAAGTTCAAGCCGGCGATATGCTGACAGAAGGTCAAATTGATCTGCAGGATCTCTTCCGCTTAAAAGGACCGGATGCGGTGATGCGTTATCTCTTGCGGGAAGTGCTTTCGATCTATGCGTCGCAGGGTCAAAAATTAAATGCCAAGCATATCGAAGTGATCGTGCGCCAGATGTTCTCGCGTGTGTATGTGAAGGATGCAGGTGAGACCGAACTTTTGCCCGGTCAGGTAGTGGAGAAATCACGCGCTGATCAAGAAATAGAACGAATCGCCAAAGCAAAGGGAACGACTGCGGCAATCGATCCTCTGTTTATGGGCATTACGAAAGTGGCGCTCTCGACTGAATCATTCCTTTCGGCGGCTTCCTTTATGGAAACGGCGCGTGTGCTTATTAACGCCGCGGTAACCGGAAAGGTTGATCGGTTGGAAGGCTTAAAAGAAAACGTGATCATCGGCCGTTTAACTCCGGCTGGAACGGGATTTGGTGCGCAGGCAGTGGAAAGTTTAGAACCGCCGCGCGATGAACCAACTATTACGGCCGCATAAAGTGAGAAAAGAAAAATCCCCTTGGATATCAAGGGGATTTTTTGACTGTTCTTTCAGAGACAATTTCAATGGAATTAGGCAGATCGGATTTTGTCACGCGGACAACTTCAAGCGGAGTTACGGTTTCTTCTGAACGCCATTCCAAATCTTGCGGACTCCCGTGCCTGGGTTCGAATTTTTTTCGATCAAGAACATAGACGTAACCGCTTCGCGCCACGCGCTTCAAAGCCGTCCGCGAAGCATAGAGATGGAGCGCCTCGTTCTTATCCTGACCAAATCCTGTGCGATCTTCGCGAACTAAGGCGCGAAAAATAGCCGCATCGGCGAGTCGAGCGGTCGCAATGCATGGAGAACCGTCGTCTTCCGCCTTATCCCATTCAGGAAAATTCTGCGGCTGTCTGGGCTCGAGTGCCTTTATATTCGGATTATCTGACCCATGAAAAACATATTTCCCGGTCGCTTCCAGATCTAATAAATGAGCCCGCGCTTCCCCGCGCTCGAATGAGGAAACTTGCTTATCATTTGATCCAGCGAGCCATTCGAACATATGGAGAGGAGTATATCAGAAAGGGGTTGTTTTGTTTCTTGAATCAGGTAAGCTTGGCTAGGAATTTGTGATTTTTTGAATTTGAGCTTTGCTTTGTATGTCCCGTCATTCAAAATGGTCTAAAGTCAAACAATTCAAGGGCGCGATTGATGCCAAACGTTCGGCCTCGTTCACAAAGTTAGCGCGCGTCATCACCGTTGCGGCGCGCGAAAAGGGCGGGGATCCGAACATGAATGCGTCGCTCCGCTCCGCGGTACAAAAGGCGCGCGAAGCCTCAATGCCAAAGGATGCGATTGAGCGTGCGATCACTCGTGGAACCGGAGAAGGCGCCGAAGGACAAATTGAATCGCTTGTCTACGAAGCATATGCTCCGGGCGGAACGGCGCTTGTGATCGAATGTTTAACAGATAGCCGTAATCGAACCTCGAATGACGTAAAGCATCTGCTTTCAAAAAACGGCGGAACTTTGGCCGCCGCCGGATCCGTTACGTATTTATTTGATCATCTCGGGGTGGTTCGAATTCCAGGCGGCTTGCCCGCAGACCGCCGTGAAGAAGTTGAACTTAGTTTAATCGATGCTGGCGCTTCGAATATTGTTGATCTGGAAGATTCTACAGAGATTCAGTGCGCGCCGCAGGATCTTACAAAAGTCGCGAACATGGTTACCCAGCTCGGGTTAAAAATTGACTCCGCAGAAATGGAATGGATTCCGAAAACGACGATCGAAACAGACGAAGCCTCGGGAATGAAAGCCGCGGAATTAATTGAATCCTTGGAAGAACATGATGATGTTCAGCATGTGTTTTCAAATCTCGCATAAAAAACGTATAGGCAAGCAGGCATCGAGACTGGTAGGATAAAACTATGGCTAACAGTCTTCGAGTTCTCGGCATTGATCCTGGTTTTGACCGCGTTGGGTTTGGTGTGATTGATCAGCGCGGGAATGATGCGAACTGGGTGCACCATTCATGTCTGCAAACGTTAAAAACGGATGATTTTGCTACCCGCCTTCAGCAAACACATAAAGAAACCATCCGGATTATTAAAGAATTTCAACCGGCATGCGTGGCTGTGGAACAGCTTTTTTTTCAGACAAATGTAAAAACAGCGATCAAAGTGGGGATGGCGCGCGGCGTTATTCTGCTTGCGATTGCAGATGCTCATCTTCCGCTCGTGGAGCTCACGCCGAATCAGGTAAAGCAGGGGATGACTGGCTGGGGCGGAGCGGAAAAATCAGGGATACAGGAAATGGTGAAGCGTTTTCTTCGATTAAAGGAAATACCGAAGCCGGATGATGCGGCTGATGCGCTTGCAATCGCGGTTGTCGGCGGGTTGATATTTAGGCAGGAATACGCTCATCCTACTATTTCAGCCTTTAGCAAAAAATAGCTAATTTTAGCCTTTTTGGCTTTAAAAAGCGTAAATTCTTTAGATTTTTTTGGCTAAGAAAGAGGGTTGACAAAACCGGCAATTTATGTTATTATAATATTCCACACTGAAACAGCTTTATCCGGAACGGACCGAAAATTCACAATTGAATTCAAGCTTGAAAGAGAGAGCAAGCTTTAAACAGATCCATATCAAAGGCGATAGGGATCGGTTGGCTCTCTTTCGAGTCATCCGGTCGCTGTCGCTTTTTCGTTGTCATTCTGAGCGAAGAAAGGAAGATAATTCCTTTTTGCGCTGAGGATGGCACAAGCCATCAGGAGGACCTCATGATCACCGCGCGCATTATCTCCGTGCTCTGGGCGTTGGGCACATCGATCAGCGGATTTTGGCTCGCAGGAGGCCTCACAAAGGGCGTAGTTTACGCGGTTCGCAACGGGCACGAGGTCTTCGCGCTCTGGGCTCTGGTGCTCGGGCTCCTGTTCGCGGTCCTGGCACTCGCTGCCACCTGGTACGTGATCCATTCTGTCTGCGATGCCGTCGAGGTGCTGGATCGCCCGCGGCGGTAGGCAGGCTTCACGAGGTTCGGACAGCGGTTCTCGCTTGTCCACCTCATTTCCGAGTTCTTGTCTTGAACGAGAACTCAGCGATGAGTATTGTGCCCGTCCAACGGAAGGCGATGATTTCATCTTCGCCTTGCGTAGGGCGGTACACATGACCGCTGAGGAGAAATCATGAAGCGAATCCTGAAGAGCGTGCTAACCGCAATGCTGGTCGCCGTCTTATTTCTCGGCCTTCTGGGTGGACTGAATCTCCTCTTCTTCGGTGCGCTGAGGTTCGTGTTCGTCCTGGAGGCGATGCTGTTGGGCCGCGGGCTCCACTGCAGCGACATCAGCTGGTGGCCGCCGCTCGTCGGCGTCGCGATGCTAGCTGCGGCCATCGGCTCCTTCTACGCCCTAGGCAAGCTGCTTGCAGAGCACCACAAGGTCTAGATCGGCCGCTCGCGTACGTTCGATATCTGAGGCTCCGGACGATCACTCGCTCGTCCGCCTCAGTTCCGAATTTTTCTCAACCGAGAAGAATTGAGAACTGGGTAGTTCATTCAAAAAAACATGTCTCCTGAATGAAGCAAAGGAATTTTTCCCCTTTCTTTCATTCAGGAAGACATGATTCAAATCACGTGCGCACCGGATTGCCGGAATGCGAGAACGCGTGATTGAAAAGTTTGCCAAGGAGAGACCGATGACCCAGATGAACGCCGTCCCCGCCGCCACCTCCGCCGAGTTCGAAGCGCGCCGCGCCGCCATTCGCACCGAGATCCAGGCCGCCGAGCCCGTTCGCGTCCGCACGGTCGTGACCGGCTCCGGCGCGATCGGCCGGATCGAGATCCACCAGCCGGCCAAGCCCGTGGCGCCCATGCGGCGGGCCTACGACCCGTTCATGCCGCTCGAGGCGAAGGCCGCCAAGCCCGCGCCGTCGGCCTCGAAGCCGTCCCGGCCGGCCAACTGGGAGCCCGGGTACCGCGTGAGCCGGTTCGAGCGCCCCAAGCCTGGCGCGGCCGGCGGAGGCCTCAGCCGCTTCACCGACCAGGCCAAGGCCGCCGAGCGCGCCGCCGCCCGCAAGGCGCGGGACGCCGAGCTCGCCAAAGCTCGCGCCGAGGCGATGCGCGCCGAGGCCAAGGCCCGTGCCGAGGCGGCCAAGAAGAAGGCCGAGGCCAAGGCCGCCGCGGGCAACAACAAGAAGGGCGGCAAGGGCGGCGGCGAGAAGGGCGGCAAGGGCAAGAAGTAGCTCTCGCCGCGTTCGGATGAGGCCCATACGAAAGGAAAAACAAAATTGGGATCGGTAAAAGGAAACCCCGAAGTCTGATAGCGCTTTGGGGCGGATAAAAAGCGGTTCGGTCCGCAAGTAATCCGGTACGGCTTTCCGCTAAAGCCACCTGAGAGGAAGTGGTGCCACTCGCCACTTCCTTCCTCAGCCGATAGCTTGATTCATTCGAGCTTTCAGTCGAGGAACTCAAGGAGAGAACGATGGGAACCCTGAATCGGGTAGGTGCATTCGTTACCGCGACCGTGCTCCTGAACCTGGCTGTGGCAGGACTTTGCTGCGGCGTGGGCGGCTTCATCGCCACCGCCTTATCTGTGATCGGGCTAATCGGCGGAGATCCGGCGATGACGGTATCGACGCTCGGATACAGTCTCGCCCTGCTCACTATCGGCATCATGACCGTCCTGTTGATCGATCGACTCGGCAAGTAGGCCGACCATCCTTCAAAAGCCATTCGCATTTCATCCTCAAAAATAAGTCCAACGGACGAAAACGAGCGATGATCTGCGAAGGAAGACCCTCGACGCCAGTCGGGGTTCCGGTCCAGTCCTGGACCGTGATCTGCTGGGGGCGGGGTGCGATCATGAATATTCGCGCCCCGCTTTTCTCAAATTTAGATTCATCTTTTCGATTGAAGTAATGAATGCGGAATTTCATTATTTAAATCGAGGAGCGATGAACCTGTCAGATAAATAGGCAGAATGCTCTGCCTACGGCTGACTGGAGAAGCGACTCGGAAAGGGAGTCAGAAATGCAACTCCTTGAGAAAGAGGAAGGTGTGTGGGAGATCAAGCGCGAAGCCGTGATGGTCTCTCCGGTTCTTGCGGATTATCGACGCGATGGCTCATGTCCAGCAACGGCGCCATCACTCAAAGAGGCCGTGCGGTTTGGACTGTTTGAGCTCGCGAACGGAGAACAAATGACGATCTCCTGCCGTCGCGGAGACGCCACTGTTGTTTTCAGCTGGGGAAACGGCCTGTCTAAGGCGCTAGTCCTCCGCGGACACGGCGAATCCCTCGGTGATCTCCAGTGTTCTGAGGAGGTTGTTTGCCTGGGCGATCTTTTTGTCTGGGCGGCCGCCATTGCAAAGGCGGCTGAAAATCATTTTTCCATCATGTCGTAATTCAAAGAACGGCGTAAGAACAGAACAAAGACTTGAATCCCGGATCTGCCTGAACCGGGTCTCTGGCTTCGGTCAGAGTAAAG
>DASTLG010000111.1:0-3642 GCA_035715245.1 Patescibacteria group bacterium | reverse complement strand
GCTACGCAGGATACGGAAGAAATTATTCGGACGGTAAAAGCCATTGCTCCGAGTTTTGGCGCCATCCAATTAGAAGATATTTCCGCGCCGCGCTGTTTCACGATCGAACGGAGACTGCAGGAGGATCTTACGATTCCGGTTATGCACGACGATCAGCATGGAACCGCCATTGTTGTCCTGGCAGGACTGATGAATGCGAGTAAGGTGGCGGAAAAAAATCTTCCGGATTTGCGCGTGGTTATTTCTGGCGCTGGGGCGGCCGGCATCGCCATTGCAGAGTTATTAATCAAACAAGGAATCCGCGATGTTACCGCTGTTGATCGGCAGGGCGCTATTTGGAAAGGTCGTGACGGGCTAAATGATGAAAAGAAATTTTTTGCCGGGATTTCAAATCCTGAACGGCGTAAAGGAACGCTTGCGGAGGTCGTTAAAGGAGCCGATGTTTTGATCGGCGTGAGTGGTCCGGGGATCGTTACGCGCGACATGGTCGCCTCTATGGCGCCGCGTTCTATTGTGTTCGCGATGGCGAACCCGGTTCCAGAAATTTTACCGGAAGAAGCAAAGGACGCAGGTGTTTTTATCATGGCGACCGGACGGAGCGATTATCCGAATCAGGTAAATAACGCGCTTTGTTATCCCGGACTTTTTCGCGGCATGCTGGATCGCGGCATTAAACAGGTGACAGATGAAATAAAACTGCGTGCCGCCGAAGCGATTGCCTCGACGATAAAAGAGCCAAATCCAGAATGTATTGTGCCGTCCATTTTTGATCCTGGTCTTGCGAAACGAGTGGCCGAAAGCGTTTGATTTCTGGTATACTTTTCTGGTCATGGGACCGATGATTCTTTTGGAACACGTCTCGAAGATTTACCCGCCGGATGTTCCTGGACTTCATGATGTGTCGCTCTCCATTTTACCGGGGGAGTTTGTTTCGATTGTCGGTCAAAGTGGAGCCGGAAAAACAACCTTGGCGAAAATTTTAATTGCGGAAGAGCGGCCGACGCGCGGCCGAGTGATGATTGGCGGCTGGGATATTACGCGTATCCGTTCGCATGAAATTCCGGAATTGCGCCGTCAGATCGGAGTTGTTTTTCAGGATTACAAATTATTGCCTAAAAAAACAGTATACGAGAACGTCGCGTTTGCCCTTGAGGTAGCCGGGACGTCGAGCCGTGAAATTCAGCGTATCGTTCCGCAGGTTCTGCAGATTGTTGGTTTGGAAACGCGTGCGAATCGTTTTCCGATGCAGCTCTCGGGAGGAGAAAAACAGCGCGTGGTGATCGCGCGATCGCTTGTCCATCGACCGAAGATTCTTCTTGCGGATGAACCGACAGGAAATTTAGATACGATTAATACTCGCGATATTATGGACCTCCTGGTGAAGATAAATGAATTTGGAACCACGGTTGTGCTGGTAACGCATAATCGCGAAATTGTGAATGCGCTTCGCCGCCGCGTGATTGTGCTCAAAGATGGAGAAGTTGCTTCTGATGTCCAAGAAGGAAAATATCTTTTATCTGTATGATTACTCTTTGGAGGATCTTTAGTCAGTCCTGGAAGAATCTGTTTCGGAATGCCTGGCTTGGGGCGGCAACCATTTTTGTTTTTATCATGGCGCTTTTATCGGTGAATGTTGTTCTTGCGGTGAATGTTCTTTTGACGCGCGTCGTTGCCGTGTTAGAGGATAAAGTGGATGTGACGGTTACGTTTCAACCAGCCACTCCTGATGCGGTCGTTACGCAGGCGCGTTTTTATCTCACATCTCTGCCGCAAATTGCGGGTGTGAGCGTGATTTCCGCGGATCAGGCACTTGCCGATTTTCGGTCAAGACATGAAAAAGATCCAAAAATTTTAGCCGCACTCGATGAACTCAAAGCGAATCCGCTTGGTTCACAGCTTGTTGTTAAAGCAAAAGATGCCGCGGATTATCCGTTTTTATTGGGAGTCATCCAAAATCCGCAATACGCTTCATTTATCCAGTCTCGCACCTATGATGATCACCAGCTTGCGATTCAGCAGGTTGAAACGATTGGAAACAAGGCCAGGATCACCGGCGCAATTTTGGTGGCGATTTTTGCTTTTTTCGGCATGCTGACGGCATTTAATGCGATTCGTGTGGCGATTTATGCCCAGCGCGAGGAAATTGCGATCATGCGTCTGGTTGGAGCCTCTACCTCATATATCCGAACGCCGTTTATCTTGGGAGGAATCTGGCTTGCGGCCGTGGCGATTATTCTTTCGTACGTCCTGCTCTTTGCGGCTCTTCACTGGATTGAACCGGTGCTTCGTCCGTTGTTCGAAGGCGTGAATCCTGGATTGATCGTGTATTTTCAAACAGAGTGGCCGGTTGTTTTGTTAAGCGAGGTTTTTGCCATGGTTGGTTTGATCGCTCTGGTTTCTTGGGCGGCGGTTGGCAAATATATAAAACGGTAAGAAAATTTAAAATTATCAACGAATAAAGTTTGGGGCTGAATATTGAGAACGGAACTTACAGAGAAGTAAGTTTAAAACCGCTGAGATTTGAATCGCAGAGGATAAAAACAATTCCAAACAAAAATCCGGAGTTCAAATGCTCCGGATTTTGATTTTTGGATTTATTAAAACTGGATTTTTGAACCGTCCGGTGCGGTAAGTAAAGATTGTTCAGAGGCGAGGGTTTGTGTAACGCTCACGCTGTTATTTTTTGCCATCGGAACAGGCGGCGCTTTTAATGCCGCCATAAATCGCGCGCGGGTTTTTGCGACAGATTTTTCAAATGAGTGCTGAACCGCCGCAATACCTCTGCTTCCGTAACCGCAATAGGGTTCAAACATCGCAGCCCAGATGGTGGCAATATCATCTTCGTAGGACTTCGCGGCAGATTCATAACCAGCACCGGCTTTTTTGATATCTGCCTGCATTTGCTGAACCGCTTTATCGTGGAGCGAGTTCATGCCTGCCGTAAGACAACGCGTAGCGGGATTTGAAAATTTTTTTTCATCTTTTCCCGGAATCGCGGAAACTGTGATATGAGAGACTTTCTTTGTTGTTTTTTTAACGGCCGTCTTTTTTACAGCGACTTTTTTAACAGGCGCCTTTGTCGCGGCTGATACCGGCAAAGACGTGAGGAGGAACGCGCCTACGCTAAAGCAGGCGAAATATTTCAAAAATTTATGGTTAAGCATAGATGTTTACGGCAAATGTACCGTATACGGAATCCATTGTTACACGCTCTTCTTTATGGTTCAAGATGCGGAATTTTCGCGAAGTTAAGCGTGAGGATTTGCCCCTGTGGTTAACTTTTTTGGTTCGGATTTTTTTCTTTTGACCGTTCGTTTTTTGTTCTTTATGCTGTTTTTTATATGAAGGATCTCTTTGATGCCTCGGCAGAACGGCGGTCAAGGGCATTTGCCCCGCTTGCGGATCGTATGCGGCCGCGTCATTTTGATGAGCTTATCGGCCAGGAAGAATTTGTCGGCCCGGGAAAGCCGCTCCGTTTGCTTATTGAACGAGACGTGATTCCGTCATTGATTTTTTGGGGGCCTCCGGGAACCGGAAAAACAACCCTGGCAAAGATCATCGCTGACCAAACCAAAGCACGCTTTATTGAACTCTCAGCTGTGATGAGCGGTGTCGCTGATATTCGGCGCGTCATAAAAGAAG
>DASTLG010000110.1:0-2919 GCA_035715245.1 Patescibacteria group bacterium | reverse complement strand
GGCCGCCTATCAAGATCGGGGATTCTATGCGATGCGTCCGGGATCTTTGGTGAAAGCGCGCGGCGAAACGGAGGTGGCGGTTGTTTCAGAAGGTCAGCGCCTGCCGATTCAGAATTGGACGCTTTTTCTTGCGCTCGGGTATGAAGCGCCGCGTATAGTCGAGCTTGATCCGCAGCGGATTGATGAACTCGCGTTTCCGCGCGGGCCCGTCATCTCGTCGACCGTCATCCAGGCATGTTCAGGAAAACTCGAAGAATCTCAGGCTGATTTTCAGACCGCAAATGACGCGGGAATGCTGAGCGATGTGGGAATTGCGAACGACGCCTCGATTGCTGATTTCGCTTTCGCGGATCAGCGCGTGCTTCCGGATTTAGAAACGAAACCGATTTCGGATTTTGCTTCATGGGCGGACTTGCAGAATTCTGCCCCGGACTTTGCGACAAGCGCGGATCTGAAGATGAAACCGGATCTGATCCAGGCAGAGATCTGCAATGGAATTGATGACAATGGCAATGGCCTTATTGATGAACCATTTTCCTGCGCGTTTGGAACCGCGTCGGCATGTCAAACGGTGTGCGGTTCTATGGGGACGCGAGAATGCCAGCTGCCGTTCTGTGAGTGGGGTCTGTGCCGAGTGCCGTTTGAAAATTGTCAGAATGGCATTGATGATGACTGCGACGGCAAAACGGATTGTGCAGATCCGGATTGCGCCGGGACTGCGAACTGTTTACCGCCCGTGATTCGTTATGAATTTCGGGTGCTGGATTCAGCTGGCTGGCAGGCGGCAGAGCCATTTCGTCTCCGGGATGAATGGTGGATGCCGGTCGTCTGTCTGAATACGGGAACGCAGAACATGGAAACGGTCGTTAACGGTTGGCGTCGCTGTGATCAGCGCCCGGCGCTTTCGCCGTTTGTCGGGTCATTTTTCTCCTTGGCGCATCCAACCTGGGGAGATGCGGGAAATCTGGGCACGATTGGAAACACGCCGGCGCGATGTACCGCGACCGCGGGAGTCGAATGGCGAATTCTGAATATGCGCACAAACCAGCTTATTTATCAGGGAGGTGCAAACGGTCTCCCATGCGCGTCTATTGGAACGCAGGATCGGCACGCGCTTCCGCCTTACTAATTTCTTTGCCCCTTCACCGGAAGAAGGGGCGCTTTGGTCAAAGAATACCCACAGGGATCTCTTGACGAAGTCTCGAATGGCAAAAGGCGAGGTGCTACAGTACGAACCGAACGAAAATAGAACAAAAAGAAAATCGAAAAATTCTCGCTAAAGACGGACAGGTCTTTAGGCGCAGAAAGACGAATGCGAACTAAACCTTGATTAAACACGCAAAAACCAAAATTGTATGTCAAAAAAAGTTGCTGATGAACGGGACGGCCGTCGAATAGCCGTCCAGGGCGCGATCGACCAAATCAAAGAGAAATTTGGAGAAGGGTCGATTATGCGTTTGGGTGAGGCGCGCCGAATGCAGATAGAAGCGATTCCGACCGGATGTCTTTCTCTTGATCTGGCGCTCGGAGTCTTTGGCGTCCCGCGCGGACGTATCATTGAAATCTATGGACCAGAGTCATCCGGAAAAACAACGCTAGCCCAGCATGTGATTGCCGAAGCGCAGAAAATGGGAGGAATCGCCGCTTTTGTAGACGCGGAACACGCCTTAGATCCGGAATATGCTCGAAAAATCGGCGTGAATGTTGATGACATGTTTGTCTCACAGCCAGACACCGGAGAACAGGCGCTGGATATTGTTGAGACATTAGTGCGTTCGAATGCTATGGATGTGATTGTGGTGGATTCGGTCGCCGCCCTGACACCAAAAGCGGAGATTGAAGGAGAAATGGGGGATCAGCACATGGGACTTCAGGCGCGCCTGATGAGTCAGGCTCTGCGGAAGCTGACCGGAATCATCTCGCGTTCGAAGAGCACGGTTATTTTTATCAACCAAACGCGACAAAAAATTGGAGTCGTATTCGGAAATCCGGAAACAACAACCGGCGGCACGGCACTTAAATTTTATTCATCTATACGGATCGAGGTCCGCCGTTCGGCACAGATTAAAATGGGGGAGAAGATTATCGGGAACCGCGTAAAGGCAAAAGTTGTGAAGAATAAAGTAGCGGCTCCGTTTCGAACCTGTGAATTCGACATCATGTACAATGAGGGCATTTCAATCCCGGGCGATCTGCTGGACACAGGCGTGGAGCTTGGCGCGGTTTCAAAATCTGGAAATTCGTATGCCGTTGGAGCGGAAAAATTGGGCGTCGGTCGAGAAAATGCCAAGGCGGTTTTGCGTGAACGGCCTGATCTTTTAAAACAAATACGCGAAAAAAGTTTGGCTGCCTGGCAGACGCGTGAAGGAAACGGAACTGGATCCGTACCTGCTCCCGCGAAAGAAGAGGAAGATGAAATGGAGGATCCGATTGCAGCCTGAGACCAGAATGCGGGCTCTCGTCAGCGGTTCAAGTTCAGGCTACAATAGGAAAACAATTTCATTTCATGGCTAGACGCAAAAACAAAGCGGGGTTTCATTTGGATCCAGATACGCGGCGGGGGATCGCGGTCGTGTTTCTGTTCGCGTTTTCCGTTTTGCTTTTGCTCAGCATATTTGATTTGGCCGGTGTCTTTGGGCAAGCGATTAATGATGGAATCTCTCACGTCTTTGGCTGGGACAAAATCATTGTTCCGATTTTTCTCATGGTGTGGGGGTATTATCTTCTTGCTCCTGAACGCTTGCCGCTCAAATTTACGAATGCGCTCGGTTTTCTCCTTTTTTTTCTTGCATTAAATCCGCTGGTCCATGCCGTAACGTTTCCGGCCGGACTCGAAGTTCAGGACAATGCCATTGCCGTGGCAGGCGGAAAGCTTGGGGAAACGATTGCGGTTCCAGCGATTCGGATGCTTGGTTTATT
>DASTLG010000109.1:0-3265 GCA_035715245.1 Patescibacteria group bacterium | reverse complement strand
TCATCTCCCCAAAGCACAGCAAATGGCTCATTCCCGATCAAATGGCTCGCGTTTAGAATCGGCGTGGCATTTCCATACGGTCCTTTTTGGCGCACATAGACAAAATTCGCCATGCGGCTGATTTTTCGCATGTCTTCAAGGAGATCAACCTTTTGTTTTTCCTTCAGCCACAGCTCAAGTTCCCGATTTTCATCAAAAAAATCTTCAACCGGCCGTTTTGTATGGCTCGTAACAAGAATAACGTCCGTGATGCCTGAGGCGACCGCCTCTTCAACCACATACTGGATCACTGGTTTATCAATAATCGGAAGCATCTCCTTCGGCATGGCTTTTGTAGCCGGCAAAAAGCGTGTGCCGAATCCAGCAACCGGAATAATGACCTTGCGCACCGATTGAGCCATACCATCATTCCACAACCAAACTCATAATTTTTCCTTTCACGTAAACCATTTTCTTCGGGGTTTTTCCTTCCAGCCATTTTTGCACCTGAGGCGATGAGAGCACGCGTATTTTCGCCTCTTCTTCTGAAATTTCCGCTGAAACCGGAAATCGATCGCGCACTTTCCCGTTAATCTGCACGACTAATTCAAAGCTGGCGGTTTGAAGTTTTCCCGGATCATAGGCCGGCCAGCCTGAACGATGGATCGAATTCGTATGCCCGATCTCATGCCATAATTCTTCGGCAAGGTGCGGAGCAAAAGCCGCAAGCATCTGCAAAAATCCGTCGCGAAACGGTTCTGGAATAAATCCCGCATCTTGAAACGCATTTGTTAATATCATCAGCGCCGAAATGCAGGTATTGAACTGCAGAGCGTCAATTCCTTCCGAAATTTTTTTAACTGTCTGATGATACAAGGTTTCAAGATCGGTTTTAAATTCGGCATTCTGTCCGCTGGTTTCATTTTTTTGTCCTTCCGTTTTCTGAAACACATGCCACACTCGGTCTAAAAACCGGCGAACACCTTCAATACCATTCGTATCCCAAGGGACGGCTTGATCAAACGGTCCCATGAATAATTCGTAGACGCGAAACACGTCGGCACCATATTCTTTCACGACCTCATCCGGGTTGATCACATTGCCCTTTGATTTGGACATTTTTTCCCCGCCAGCCGCGAGCACCAACCCATGCGATCGCCGCGCGCGATACGGTTCGCTTCCGCACGCATTCGGCACGATTCCGAGATCCCACAAAAATTTATACCAAAAGCGTGAGTACAAAAGGTGGAGAGTCGTGTGTTCCATGCCGCCGTTGTACAGATCCACCGGCAGCCAATACCGCATCTGTTCTGCTGACGCCAAAGCGTGTTCATTATGCGGATCTGTGTAACGAATAAAATACCAGCTCGAACCGGCCCAGTTCGGCATCGTATCGGTCTCGCGTTCTGCTTTTCCGCCGCACGAAGGACACGTTGTTTTTACCCAGGAAGATATTTTTGCAAGCGGCGACTCGCCCGTATCCGTCGGTTCATATGCGTCCACATCCGGAAGCAAAACCGGCAGCTCTTTTTCCGGCACCGGAACGTATCCGCATGTTTTGCAGTGCACGAGCGGAATCGGTTCTCCCCAATACCGCTGTCGCGAAAATACCCAATCACGAAGTTTATACGTTACGGCCCGCTCTCCAATCTTATTTTTTTCAAGCCAATCAGTAATCTTTGCTTTGGCGGCCGATGTAGACAGACCATTCAAAAAATCCGAATTTACCACTGTTCCCTCGCCCGAAAAACAGAGCTCCTTTTCATCAAATGCGCGGCGAATAAATTCTTCCTCTCCCCAAGATTCTTTATTCATCGCAAATTTTTTCAGTGCCTCATCTTTTGCGAACCATTCAGAAACAAAGATCGTTTTTCCCTCCTGGTCCATCTCTCCTTTTTCTTCATCAATTAATTTCACCTGGAATCCCTTTTGAAACTTATGACGTCGGCCCTTAGCAAAAATCAAATCAAAGCTTGCCTCAATTTGTCCCAGATAATTCCCAATCTCAACATTTTTATAGCCCGTTTCTTCCTGGATTTCTCGCTTCAGCACTTCTTCTGCCGATTCCTTAGCCTCATATCCGCCCGCGGGAAGACGATAAATGTCGTATTTCTCATCGTGAAGAACCAAAACCTTATTATTTTTTATGATAACCGCAGCCACACCATCCCGACGAACATCATCTGACCTAACTTCGCCAAACTTTTTTGCCACCACTTCCTTAATCGGCAATTCATATTTTTTCGCGAACGCAAAATCGCGTTCATCGTGCGCAGGAACAGCCATGATCGCGCCGGTTCCGTATCCGCCAAGCACGTAATCCGCGATCCACACTGGAATCTGCTCCTGCGTCGCCGGGTTTACGGCAAACACACCGCCAAGCACCACGCCGGTTTTTTCCTTTTCTTCTGCCAATCGTTCCTGTTCGGTTTGTTTTGCCGCTGTTTTACGATAGGCAAGGACGTTTTTTTCATTCGTAATCACTCCATCTTTAAGCCAGGTATCGACATACGGATGTTCTGGCGCGAGCACAAGATAGGTGGCGCCAAAAAGCGTGTCCGGCCGCGTCGTAAACACGGTCACGCGATCATCAATCGGATGCGTCTTGCTCGCACTCTGGACGCGAAAATCAATATAGGCGCCTTCACTTTTTCCGATCCAGTCAATCTGCTGGGCTTTTATCTTTTCCAAATAATCAACCTGATCCAAATCGTCCAGTAATCGATCCGCATACTTCGTGATGCGGATCATCCATTGTTCTTTCTCGCGCTTCTCCACCGAATGTCCGCAGCGCTCACAGGTGCCGCCTGCCGCTTCTTCGTTTGCGAGGCCGATTTTGCATCGCGGACACCAATTGATCGTGGACGCCGCCTTATAGGCCATTCGATACTGGTCCTGATAGGCGCGGATGGCCGCATCTCCCTTTCCCTTGATGCCTGCCGGAATCGGAAGCGTCTCGATCGGTTTTGCGCGACGAGCAGATTCGTCATACCAGCTTTGATAAAACTTCAAAAATTGCCACTGCGTCCATTTGTAATAGGCTGGATCAGTCGTGTCGATCTCACGCGACCAATCAAATCCGAGCCCAAGCATTTTGATTTGCCGAGTAAAATTCGCAATATTTTTTTTCGTCGCTTCTTGTGGCTTTATCTTGAATTTGATCGCAAAATTTTCGGTCGGAAGTCCAAAGGCATCCCAGCCAATCGGATACAAAACGTTTTCTCCCTGCATCCGGTGCTTGCGCGCGACCGCATCAATTGCGGTATAGGATCGTGGGTGACCCACG
>DASTLG010000108.1:0-3788 GCA_035715245.1 Patescibacteria group bacterium | reverse complement strand
GAACCGGAAACGCCGGTGATACACGTCATGCGCCGCAAAGGAATTTTCACGGTCAAGTTCTTTAAATTATTTTCACTGGCTTTTTGCACGGTGAGCCATTCTTTTGCCAGTCCGCGCCGTTTAGCCGGATACGGAATTTTTTTATCACCGCGCAAATACTCGCACGTGAGACTCTTTTTATCATTTAAAATTTCGGGCAACGCACCGGCCGTCACAATTTCCCCGCCATGCCGGCCTGCGCCCGGACCAAGGTCAACGAGATAATCCGAGGCGCGGATGGTATCTTCGTCGTGTTCCACAACAATGATGGTATTTCCTAAATCGCGCAGTTTCGTGAGCGTAGAAACGAGGCGAGCGTTATCGCGCTGGTGCAGACCAATGGTCGGCTCGTCCAAGATATAGAGCGTCCCGACCAGACGCGACCCGATTTGAGATGCTAACCGAATGCGCTGAGCTTCTCCGCCGGAAAGCGAACCAGCCATGCGGTTCAGGGTTAAATATTCAAGACCAACATCAAGCAGAAATGAAAGCCGGCCAATAATTTCCTTCATGAGCGGTTCAGCAATTTTCTTCTCATTTTCCGTCATCGAAAGACCGAGAAAAAAATCTGCCGCCGCATCAATTGGAAGGGCGGTTACATCCACGATATTTTTTTTATTCAGCAAAACATACATCGCTTCCTTGCGCAGCCGTTTTCCCTGACACACATCACACAGTTCGTCAGAAAAAATGTATTTTGTCCCAAGGCCGTTGCATGCCTCGCAGGCGCCATAAGGCGAATTGAATGAAAAAAGGCGCGGCTCGATTTCCGGAAAAGCGAATCCGTCATCCGGACAGGAAAAACGCGCAGACATCAGATGTTCACTTCCGTCATCCAGGATGGCACGCACCGAATCTTCCGCACGATCAAGCGCCGTTTCTATCGCCTCAGCCAAACGCGCTCGCAGAGCTTTGTTTCCGGCAATCGGCCACCCAAGCGGAACGCGGTCGACAACAAGATCAATTGTATGCTGTTGGTAGCGTCCAAGCGGCACGCGATCGCGAAGCTGATACAATTTTCCGTCTACACGCACCTGCAGGAACCCGGCTTCATAGAAATCTTGAAGTAATTGATGATATTCTCCTTTTCGGCCGCGAACCACCGGCGCAAGAATCATGATTTCTTGAGCGGCTGATGTTTCTTTTTTCTGCGGCTTTTTTTCCAGATTCGTTTCCCTTTTAACATGCGCTTCTTCTGTTTGCCGCAATAAGAGATCTACCATTTCATCAACGCTCATTTTTCGAATCGGTTTTCCGCAAATAGGACAGTGCGGTTTGCCGATGCGGGCGTACAGGACGCGCAGGTAATCGTAAATTTCGGTAATGGTCGCCACGGTTGAACGCGGATTCGCTGAATGCCCTTTCTGGTCAATGGAAATTGCCGGAGACAATCCTTCAATCTCATCCACCTCAGGCTTATCCATTTGTCCCAAAAATTGACGCGCATAAGCGGAAAGCGACTCCACATACCGCCGCTGACCTTCTGCAAAAATCGTGTCAAACGCAAGACTGGATTTACCCGAACCGGATAAACCCGTGAACACGATCATTTTATTGCGAGGCAATTCGAGCGAGACATTTTTTAAGTTGTGCTCGCGCGCGCCTTTGATCACGATTTTTTCCTGCATAACGCAAAATCGGCCGAAAAATGGCCATTCATTAGATTACCTTGATTTATCTGCTTTGTCGAGACAAAATGGCCGCCCTGTTGCTGAACAAAATTCCAAGCGTTATACCTAACGTAAATTCTTATCTTAAGTCATTTATGAAATTTCTTGTTCACTCTTCGGAAACCGTCCATCAAAATCCATGGTATCACATTCGGCATGATACCTTCACACGGCCGAATCAAACCAACGGCGAATATTTCGTCATTGAATTTCCCGGTTCCTGTTTCGTGATTGCGAAAAGGAATAATGATCTGCTCGTCTGCCGACAATACCGATACACAATTGATATGGATGATCTTGAATTTGTCGGCGGAAGAATTGATCCGGGTGAATCTCCCGAAGAAGCCGCAAAACGGGAATTAAAAGAAGAGGCTGGTTTAAAAACAGCATCTTTGCGTTTTCTCGGAAAAATAAGTGTCCTAAACGGAGCCGCAAAAAGCTGGGCGCATGTCTTTATCGCGGATACGTTTACTTCGGCGGATCCGGAGACAGAACAGGATGAGTTCGAGTTGAAAACCGAATGGATGCCAATTACGGAATTCGAGAAAAGGATACGACAAAATGAAATCGTTGATGCAGAAACATTAGCCGCGTGGGCATTGTATATAAGCAAAGAGCGCGTTTAAAAAATTGACTATTGGCGCTTGACCGAGCAGAAAAAAGCTGATAGTTTGACACATCAAGCTGAAACGCTTGGGTTCTTTCACAGGAGAAAATTCGAGGAGAAAAAACTCGTGAAAAATCGGCTGATTCTGCTTTCGGCGGCCACGGAATGCTGCCGCGCCCTGGACGATGTGTTCGGGTTTCTTTTGACCCCGGAAGCGCTGAATTCCGCGGAGGTCAAATTCAAGACACAGGCCCAGATAGAGAAAGCGCGGCTCTCCATCCAGCCGCTATTTCCGACCGTTAATCATCCGCTTGAAGCAGAACCCCTGACCTTCGCCATCATCATTGAACAGCTCCGCGCAGAACACACGTTTTTGAACAAGTTTCTTCGGGTGGCCTCCCGCACAGACGATGTGCGCGCCACACAGGCACTTGAGGCGCAGATTCTTCGAGTTCTCTCGCGGCTTCCCGCTTGGGAAACGGCTCTCAAAAAAGATTTCACCAAAGAAAAAAATCAGCGAATCGCGAAAACAAAAGCGTTTTTAAATCTCATGAGCGCCATTTGGCACACGTGCCAATCAAGCTGGAACTTGGATTTGATTCGGGTCCAGTTGCGAACGGCGGAAGAACAGATCGCGAGTCTCACGCCGCAAAAGGCTATGCTCATTTCTGCGAATCCGGTATTTTCCGCAAGGACAATTTCGGAAATCGCAAACCGAACCATCCAGGAGATTGAAGAGGTGCTTTCAGATCTGGACAAGAATCTTTCTGGCGCCGAAGAACAGCTCCTCTCGCGCGCCGCTCTGTGGCACGGTCGTATCGCTTATTGGAACGACGCAACTGAACGCGTTTTGAAAAAGGAGGCCGCTCAATGAACCGAAAACCGTACCAGCTTGGGCAAGCGTTCCGCGCCGCCTGCGAGCTGATCGCCCTTTTTTCCGCGATTCGGGATTATCTGGCGGATGATGCTCCGATCCGCTTTGCCTTCGTCCGCGAACTTCTCCAAGCGATCCGAAAAGTTACGGGTCGTTTTCCTCTGGAATTTCGTATTCCTGAGACCTCAGAACCATCCGAGGTTTGGGTCTCTCATCCGAACGAAATTCAGACACGAAAAGAAATAATTCGGCAAATCGAATCAGTCCTGCCGTTCCTTCACCAGTTCGTTGAACGTCATATTTCAACTCCGCAGACAACAGCAATCTATCATGCGGGATCGCTCGTCAAGGCGCACGCCGCGTTTTGTCTCATTGAACGCATGGTCCAATCACATGCGTCCTGACTCATAACAGAGGAATACAGACCTCTGTTTTTTTAAACCCGATGAAAACAATCCCGACACACCGCTTTATAGGAAAAAGTTCCATCATCTGGAATAGAGGCTGGCATATCACGGCCGACCGGAATCCCGCGATGCAGAACTTGCGTATACGTCGCATCCGGACAACGGCAGTCATCACACACGGCGCGTTTATA
>DASTLG010000107.1:0-3049 GCA_035715245.1 Patescibacteria group bacterium | reverse complement strand
GTAATGGACAGCGTATCTTCTGAAATGACATTGAAGGCGAACAAGAGGAAGGCAACGCCAATCAAGATGAGTAAAATCGGAACGATTTTATGATGAAAGCAGTGGCAAGATTTGCCTGTGCATTCGGACATAAGGAAAAGTAAAGAATAAATTCTGCATATAGAATAGCATGTTTTACTGATTTTGTGTTAGGAAGAACGGTGTATTCGTTTTGTGATTCGTTTCCAGAAAAGAACCATGAGAAGCAAAATCAAGAAAACAAGAGCGATCCCGAAAGTGCCGATGACGTGATCGAGATATTCCCATTGGCTGCCAAAGAGCGCTCCTAAAGACATGAGTAGCGCGACATCGGCTATTTCACCAATACTCCCCACGATGAGAAAAGTTGCGTAAGGCATTTTTGCAAGCCCGGTTAAAATATTCGCGATTGGCGTTAACGTAAAACGACTAATAAAGACGGTGGCAACAGGATGGGCGATAAGACGGGACTCAAGCGCCTTGAATGGTGGAGCAATAAGCAGTTTATGAAGGCCGATTTTTGTGAGAATTTTATTCCCATAACGCCGAGCTAGCCAATAGATAATTTGATCACCGGCGATATTTCCAAGGAGGGCGGCGATGAAGACATAGGAGAAACGAAAGTATCCCTGAGTGGCGATGAATCCGGAAGCGGAAATCGCGCCGCCAGCTGGAATCGGAATGCCTATCTCACCAAGAATGGTTACGAGAAAAATGGCTTCGTATTTGTAAAGAAGGACGTAAGTAAGGATGGATTGAAGGAACGAACTCATATATCAAAGAGAGGATCTCTTTTGGAGTTCGTTCTGAATAGCTGTTTTTACCTGCTGTAGGAAAGCGGCGGAATCGAGATGTGCGCGCCGCGCGTATTGCCGCGAAGAAAGATTCGGATACCGTGCGTCATGTATGGAAAGGGCGGATTTTAGATAGGCTGGCGGAAGACTGAAAACATGATTCAAGTAATCAAACGTCATCCAATCTTGAATAAGATCCGCGGATGGGATTCCAGCGGGCGATTTTGATCTGATCAAGTCCCAGAGCTCTTGGGCGCGGTGCTCGGGATTTAGAAATCCGTTCGCATGATATAGGCGGATATTCTGCACCAGCAGAACGAGCATGGAAATGAGTCCGGCGCATAAAAAAACAGCCAGTGCGATTTGGATATTTATCCATCGCCGCCTTGAGCCAGTATTTTTTGGGTGGATTTCAGTATCTTGCATGAATTCAGACTAACAGAAATAGCAAAACTTCAAAATAAACGTTCATTGCGTAAATCCATTCAGCCAGCGAGTAGCCATGGATTTTTGCGCATCAGGAAGGGTAAGTGATCCGTCGCAAACGGCCGCGTGCAGTTCGTTTTCCAGCGCATCTTTTTCGTGAAATCCTGGTTTTGGATTGGCGGCTTCAGGCCAGAGATTCGCAATCTCATTTGAGCCGCCGAGTTCAAGCGGAATGAGATGATCGATTTCATAGGCTCCATTTACATGCGAACGGATACCATAGTTTGCGTAAACAAGCTGTTTTGTTTCATCTGAAACGTTTCTGACAGATCGGCTGTAGTTTGGCTGACAGATTTGTGACATGGTCATAGTTGTGAAAATGGCGCCAGGGGTGCATTCAGGGTCTGGCAAGCCGTTTTGTGCAAGGCAATTGGAATTTTTGCTTGCGGCATTTGGGATAAATCGAGTCGAACTCGTTCCTTGAAAACCATCTCTTGTCAGTCCTTTGGCGCAAAATTGGTTATCTGGACAATAACTGCAGTAACCAAGATCTCCGCAGGTATACAGGGAAAGAGGCGAAGGGCAGGCATGCCATCGCTCACAACCGGTCGTTGACGTATAAAATAAAATGCCGCCGATGATAAGCAAGATTGATCCGATAAGCGAGATGATTTTTTTTAACGACATAGTTTTTCTACTCCGTTCCATGAATCCGACCCATTTGTCAAGGAAGTATACCGTGCGTTTTAACATGAGAAAACAAAAAAACCGGACAAAGTCCGGTAAAGAGGAAAGTTATGAAGACAAGGCTTTTTTAACAGCAAGTTGAATCGTATTAACCGGAGCCAAGGCCCCAATGCCCTGATCTCCGCATGCCAATGTTTTTTCGACAGGCTGGACAACGTGCAAACGCTCGCCGTACCAGCGCTGAAGCGTGTGAAGATGTTCAGCTGTGGCCGGATGTCGCCACATGAAGGTATTCATGGCCGGTGCCAGGATCACCGGTTTTTCCAGGTCCCACGCGCGCGCCACCGTGGTGAGGAGCGAATAGGCGCGGCCATTCGCGAGCGCGGAAAGGGTTTCAGCTGTGCAAGGAGCGATAACGAGCGCATCAGCTCGCCGTCTAAGTTCAATGTGAAGAATGGGATCTGAGCGTGTGTAGAATTCTTTTTTCCATTCGTCCGCATCTGTCCAGAATGGAACGTTGAGATCTGACGGATGGACGAAATAATGAGCAGACCGAGTCAAGATCACTTCAATCGGCCCAAGTGATTGAAGTGATCTAATAAGCTGGGGAGCGAGGATAGCCGCAACGCTCCCGGTGATCCCAAGGAGGATCATTTGAATCTCCGCAAAAGCGCATTCGGCAGATCGAATCGCGTTACGCGTTCACATCCGCCCTTTGCGTCCAAAACGTACGCGTATTCATGCGCCCACTCAAGACAGTTTGCGACAATGAGATTTGCCGCTGAGACCCGCAGACTGCGTTCAGCGATCTTGAGAAGTTCCTCGTCAGTGAGGCCTACCTGAAGCTTGAATTTGACCAGCGTTCCAGAAAATCCCCATGGCTCACGGATAAGATCAATCAGTTTTTCCGTCGGTACGAGTTTGATGGTGAGCGACGGATGATTTGAGCCGATTTTGTTCTGTTCCTCCGAATGGGCGATCATCTTTTCGTTCTCGGTATAGACGGCCGCAACGCGGTAATCGCTCACCGCGGCTGAGTGGATAATCGCGTCGTAGGCTCCGCTTTGGATTTCCTCCTGCATAAGCGCGCGGAGGTCATCGAAAAAACGAAAACGGCGCACGCG
>DASTLG010000106.1:0-1945 GCA_035715245.1 Patescibacteria group bacterium | reverse complement strand
ATGATACGCCCCCGAATACCGCGATTTGTCCGGTTTGTACAGGTCAACCCGGAGCGCTTCCGGCCGTGAACGCGGAAGCGGTTCGGCTCGGAGTACGAACCGGTCTCGCTTTCGGCTGCCAGATTCCAGACCAAGCGCACTTTGATCGAAAAAATTATTTTTATCCGGATTTACCAAAAGGATACCAGATTTCTCAGTTTGATTTTCCGATCGCGCAAAACGGATCTCTTCTCATCAGCGTTCCAAATGGAATTCCGCCGCGTGATCAGATTAAAATCGGGCTCACACGAGCTCATCTTGAAGAAGACGCCGCGAAAAACATCCACGATTCAGCAACCGAGAAGACGCTTGTCGATTTCAATCGTGCCGGCGTTCCCCTGCTTGAAATCGTAACTGAACCAGATCTGCGCTCCCCGGCTGAAGCAAAAGCGTTTTTGCAGGAATTACAGGCCATCATGCGGACGATTGGCACATCAGATGCGGATATGGAAAAAGGATACATGCGCTGTGATGCCAATATTTCTCTGCTCGAAGTCAGCGAAACCGATCACCTCCCTTTAAAAGAAGGATTAAATCCAAAAGTAGAAATTAAAAACCTGAATTCCTTCCGCGCCGTGGAACGCGCGCTCGCATTTGAAATCGAACGGCAAAAATCTCTTTATGCAGAAGGAAAAATTCCGGAGGCCGCCACGCGCGGATGGGATGAAAATAACGGCAAAACATTTGAACAGCGGCTAAAAGAAACGAGCTCGGATTACCGCTATTTTCCCGAGCCGGATCTGCCGCCGCTCGCCCTTGCCGGTCTTCGCACAGAAGAAGCCCAGCACTTGCCAGAACTGCCAGCCGCAAAACGCGCGCGCCTCATTGATGAGTGGCAGTTTACGGCCGATGATGCCCGTATTCTCGTGACTAACGGATGGTCTGAGTACGCAGAGGAAGTGATGGGAGAACTTGGAATTTGGGAAGAAACAAAGGGAAAATCCGCCGGCGATTTATTAGATGAAAAGAAAAAATCATTTGCAAAACTGGTCGGATCATGGATGATCAATAAACTCGGCGCCCTTCTAGCAGAGCAGAAGCAGACGATTGAAGGAACGGGAATCAGCGCGGAAAATTTTGCCGAGTTCATTCATCTCATTCATGAAAAAACGGTGAACAGCGCAAATGCTCAAAAATTACTTGGACTCATGGTCTCAACCGGTACGGATCCGTCGCATCTTTTGGAAGAACACAATCTTGGACAAAACGAGGATCCAAAATTAATTGAAGAGATTGTCCATCGACTGATTGCGGAAAATCCAGATCAGGCAAACCAGGTTAAACAGGGAAAATTAGGCGTGCTGAAATGGTTTGTCGGCGGCGTGATGAAAGTCACAGAAGGTCGAGCGAATCCGGCAAAAACCGAGGAAGAGGTAAAGAAACAGCTTGGCGTTTAAAAAACCGCCAGAGACCTTATTTTTCGGTCCTGACGGTGAAGATTAGAACGAGTGGGCTTCCTGATAATACCGAATTCCCCGTGCAATAAGTTCAAAAGCAAGAGATTCCGGAATTTCTTCCTTCCCTACAATTTTTTCACGAAACCAGTTTAGACAAGAGAGCGATTCTGGTTCGGTTCCGATAGTCTGGACATTCCAAGCCGAAAGATTCGCATCATAGCCGATCTTCACAAATGAACGTGGGGAGAATGAAAGGGTCAGCCAAACGCTGACGCTATCCTGCATTTGAACACGTTCGACCGAAAGCGAAGGAAACGGTTCTTCCAGATCGGTCATCAGCCGTTCGCGGCCGTGACTCGGATCTTTTTCGTTGATCGGAAAGGCAATCCTTTGCTCGCGCAGCATCTGTCGAATCTGCTGTTCCGCATCGATCGACATGGCATCGCGCATCACGCTTCCTCCTTGCATTCCGAGCGCCAAAAGCTTAGCAGAATCAAAAGAAAACGCCC
>DASTLG010000105.1:0-9375 GCA_035715245.1 Patescibacteria group bacterium | reverse complement strand
TATTTATTTCGCCGGCGTGAGCGGTTTTTTTCCGGTCAAAACCGCAATAATATTTTGCGCCGCGAGTCTGCTCATAGCCTGCCGCGTTTCGATGGTCGCGCTTGCGGTGTGCGGTGTAAGAATCGTATTCGGAAATTTTTTCAAAGTCAGCCGGTCATGAATATTACAATCAATAGCCGGTTCGCATTCATACACATCAAGCCCGGCGCCTGCGATTCTTTTTGATTTTAAAGCGTGGAGTAAGGCTGTTTCATCAATAATTGGTCCGCGTGAGGTGTTGACAAGGAACGCTGTTTTTTTCATCAGCTTCAATTCTTTGGAGGAGATAAGATGACGTGTGGTTGGAAGCAGGGGAACATGGATACTCACAAAATCCGATACCTTCAAAAGATCGGTGAGTGCAAGACGTTTGGCGTGAAATGTTTTTTCAAATGCCGGATTTGGATTCGGGTTCGTGTATACGCACTTCATGCAAAATCCATTCACGGCCCGAATCGCAAGCGCCTGGCCAATCCGGCCAAGTCCAATGATTCCGAGTGTTTTATCGTGTAAATCTGTGCCGAGAAATAGGGTCGGAGACCAGCCTTGGTATTTTTCTGCACGCGTATAGGCGTCAGCTTCCGGAATATGGCGGGCCAAGGCGAGCATAAGGGCCATGGCATGTTCCGCAACCGCTTCAGAAAGTTCTGGACTTGGCGTATTTGTGACGGTCACGCGATGCTTTTTTGCGGCTGAAAGATCAATGTTATCAAATCCAACGGCGTAATTCGCGACGATCTGCAGACGCGGACCAGCGGCGAGGAGGACTTCTTCATCGATCTGCTCCGTAAGCAGACTAATGATCGCGTCTTTGCCTTTCACACGTTTCAGCAATTCAGCTCTGGGAATGATCTGATCTTTTTGATAAATGTCCAGCTTAAATTTTTTCGTCGAGAGAAGCTTGATTCCTTCATCTGGAATCTGCCGCGTAATAAAAACAGACGGATGCATATTAAGAAATGACGACGGTTTTGACCTTTCGCAATTCCCACGCGCTTGGCGCTTTTTTTAAAATGCCGGCCTTGGCGCCCATATGGCAAATCACGCTCGTCGCGTTCAGCGTGCCGGCCTGAAGGGCGAGTTTTGCATCCTTGGATTTTATAAATGACGCAACGAATGCGCTTCCAAAAGCATCGCCGGCTCCGGTCGTATTCACGCGTTTGGCTTTGAGCGCTGGCGCAAACAAGGTTTTTCCTTCTGATCGGACGTACGCGCCTTTTTGTCCGTCTGTAACCACGAGCGCGGATTGAGGATAGATTCCAAGATGGCCGAGAATTTGTTCTAAATGCCGCGGTGGAAGTTCGGCGAGAACGGCCGCTTCTTCTCGGTTCAAGAGTAAAATCGACGTGCGAACCAAAAAAGGTTCTAATTTTTTCATCCCGTGAGTCAATTCTGCATTCCCTGGATTCCAGGCAATACGCGCGTTTGTTTTTTCCGCAAAGACGAATAAACGACGCAAGAGTTCAAGGTCGCCATTCAGAGAGGTGATATAAAGCCATTTGGTGCGAAGTGTTTTCCAGGGAATTTTTACCGCTTGGATCGCTCCCGAGGCTCCGCGATAGGTAAGAATGGAGCGATGCCCGGTTCCGGAAAGGAGAATAACAGAATAAGCGGTCTTTTGTTTCTCATCAATCTGAAACGCGTGTGTCCAAATTTTTTCTTTCTGTAATTGAGTGAGAATGGATTGCCCGGCTTCATCCCGACCAATGCGGGCAAGGCAGGCGGTCTTTAATTTAAATCGTGCAAACGTGATTGCCGCATTCGTCGCGCCGCCTCCGGTTGCGAACGTAACATCATCCACGCGGATTTTTGATCCAAGTGGAAAACAGGCATCCATTCCATCCGGCGCGTACGTATCTTTGATTTCTTCAAAGTGCGCGCTTTTCAAAAAAACATCCTGTGTCGCGGCTCCGATCGTTAATAAGTCAAAGGAAGGCATAACACGTCATTATTGTAGCGTGTTTTACTTTTCTCGTCAGGCGGCGGTGAGATGCTTTCAAAAAACAAAAAAGCACTCAACTCTGAGTGCATGAAAAAGTTTATTCAATTCTTCTTCGGATCGTGAGCAGGCAACTCGCCGCGATAAGCGGCGGCCGGCGGATTGAGCTTGAGCTGCTGCTTGAGCTGATCCAGCTCTCGCTCGAGCGAGGCGATGCGTTCCAGGATTCTGTTGCCATCCTCTGGACTCGGCGCTGCTTCCAGTACTTGGGCTTGCGCCTGCGCCTGGAACTTTCTCCTAAGGCGTTGGGGAAGGCTGATGAGCTGTTGCATGGGCCTGAAGAGGCCGAAGTACAGCAAGGCGCCGGCCGTCAGAGGTAAGAGAAGGGCGACCATATACCAGCCGTAGGAGTCGTCGCTTACGTCGTCATCCTCGATCAGCTTTGCGTATGTGTCGCCGGCGGCGTGGTACCCGATGTGTCCTCTTAGCGGGAAAATGCGTTCGTTTTTCGCGGCTAGTGGGAAAAAGAACCTGGGCCAGAAGCCGGTCGAGATTCCCTTTCTCCACACGCGACGGCGGAATTGTCCGACCTGATACGCGCCAAAGGTCCAGGCAAATGCCGAGAGCAGGAGCCACCAGTACCAGGCCATGAAGACCTCCTTTTCAGAGGATTGAGTTGTCCAAGGAACGCTTTATTTAAGGCCGAAAAAGCTAAAATGTCAAGGCGTCAGAATCGAAATTAAAAAAGCACTCGAATGAGTGCATGAGGAAAAGCCTGTCAGTTTTTTTCCGGATCGTGGGCCGGGAGTTTGCCGCGATAGGCGGCCGCCGGCGGATTGAGCTTGAGCTGTTGCTTAAGCCGGTCGAGTTCCGCTTGGGTCTCTCCCTGCTGGCGCTCGAGCGAAGCAATGCGTTCCAGGATCTTGTTGCCGTCTTCCTGGCTCGGTTCTGCTTCCAGTTCCTTGGCGCACGAGAGGAGTTCTTCCTCTAGGGCCGCGTGCTCTTTGTAGAGTTGGTTGATCAATACACGCGCCTTATGCACGTCGAACACTGGCGGCTTTCTTCCAAGAAGCTGGGGAAGACTGATGAACCACTGAATGGGTTTGTAGAGGGAAACTATGCCCCAAAACAAGATGGTCCAGCAAAGCACAAGCCAGAAGGTGGCCACCATGACCCAGCCGTAACACGAATCGCTTACATCGTCATCACTACAATCCACGCAGATTGGATCCCTAGTTTTCTGACCAATCTGCCGGTCCAAGGCATGGACCGGAAAAAAGAACTTGGGCCAGAAGCCGGTCGAGATTCCTTTTCTCCAGACGCGGCGGCGGAATTGTCCGACCTGATACGCGCCAAAGGTCCAGGCAAATACCGAGAGCAGGAGCCACCAGTACCATGTCATGCTCGTTCTCCTTGTTTAGCCGCGGTAAGCGTTTGGCAGTTTAGGTGCCTCTGCCAGTTGCTCTTTGAGTTCGAAGATTGCGTGTTCATGTTTCGCAATCGCTTCGAGGAGCTTTGTCGGATCGTTTGATACCACCGGAAGATCGGCTGGCGTCGGCGGCAACTCAGGAGTTGCCTGTTCTGGCGGTTTCGCAAGTTCCTGCGCTCTTTTCTCGGCTCGCGCATCCAGATGCCGCTTGATGGCAAGGGACGGAGCGAATAGAGACTCCATAATCTTTTTAAAGCTTGGGAGCGAGGAGATGCCGATGACGAGCCAGACTACTCCTGCCCAAAAAAGCTTGAACGGAAAAGCTATTGGCATGAGGTAGGGATAAGGACCTTCTTCGACCGGATAGTCGCCACTGTTGCAGCCAACTTTGCCCTTGCGTGCGGTCAGAGGAAAAAGCAGAGAAGGAATTATGCCCTCCGAAATTTCCTTCTCCCATTGCTTTTGGGTCCACTTTCCGAACAGGAACATGATTTGACAATACAGATAACCGGCGATCACCCAAAAGTACCACGGCATGGAAGCCTCCTTCCCAGAGGATCGTTGTCCAAAGAACATCTTATTTAACGCTAAAAAAGCAAAAAAGTCAAGGTAAATTTGCTCACCATGACAAAACGGCTGAATCTCGTTACCATGCCGATATGAAAAAGATCTTCGTGTTTTGCCTCATTTTTTTTGGGTTCTTTGGTTTTGGACAAGCTATCCATGCCGAAGAAATCAAGAATTTTACGGTTCAAGCGCATTTAGCTTCTGACCGCCTGCTTACGATCACGGAAACGATTCAGTACGATTTCGGCACAGAATGGCGCCATGGAATTTATCGTGATATTCCAACTGTCTATGATCGGAATGGAGCAAAGTATCGATTGCGCTTATCTGTGATTGGCGTATCCATGGACGGATCAGCGGTTCCGTATCAAGTTTCATCTCAAAGCGGATCCATTGAAATCAAGATAGGAGACGCAAACCGCGAAATTACCGGCACGCATACATACGTGATTTCTTATCAAACAAAAAAAGCGATTAATGATTTTTCCGATCACACAGAATTGTATTGGAACGTGACCGGCAATGATTGGCAGATTCCAATCGACCAAGCTGAGTTTGAGCTCTTCCCCCCGGCCTCGCCGACCGAACTAACCTGTTATACGGGTTTGTTTGGGAGTACGGATCGGGCGTGCACCATTTCGCGGACAGATTCTTCGGTAAAATTTGTTTCTAACCAGGCGCTCGCAAGCAATGAAGGATTGACCGTGGTCGCGGCGTTTACGCCCGGCGTGATTCAGCCGTTATCCTTTTGGGATCGGACTCTGGAATTCGTGCAGGACAATGCCTGGGTATTTGTGCCGATTCTCGTTTTTGTCGTCATGTTTGTGATTTGGTTCAAGTATGGGAAAGAGCCAAAAGGGCGAGGAGTCGTGATTGCGCAATATGAAGAACCGCGCGAATTGGCTCCAGCAGAAATGGCTGGTCTCATGCATCAGGACGTTTCACTAAAGGCCATTACGGGAACGATTTTGGATCTTGGCCGCCGAGGATATTTGAAAATAAAATTTTCAGATGCGGATAAAAGCGGATGGTTTGAGCGGCTTATTCGTCATGATCCGGCGTTCTCATTTGTAAAATTAAAACCAGCTGACCAGGATCTGCGGCCGTTTGAAAAAGCACTGTTCGATGGATTATTTGCGTTAAAAGACGAGACGACCGTCAGCGACCTGAAAGGAAAATTTTACAAAAATATTGCAGATGCGAAGAGTGCGATTTTTACGGATTTGCGCGTGCGCGGTTTTTTTGGCAGAAATCCGGTAGTCGTTCGCGCGGCATGGATCGGGCTCGCAATCGCGGTCGCGTTTGCTTCTTTTTTCTTTATTGATGTTTTAGGGCCGCTCTTTATTGCGGCTGGATTTATTTCCGCGCTGATCATTCTTCTTTTTGGCTGGCAGATGCCGCGCATGACGAAAGAAGGCGCAATCGTAAAAGAAGAATGCGAGGGGTTTAAATTATTTTTATCTGTTACGGAAAAAGCACGCCTGGAATTTACCGATGCGCCGGCGCGAGAGCCGGAACAATTCGCCCGATTTCTCCCGGCGGCCGTGGCCTTTGGTGTCGAAGACAAATGGGCTGAACAATTTAAGGGCTTGGAACTTATGCCGCCGTCATATATCGATACGCCGTCGCGCACATGGACGGCGATCGCTCTCGTGAATGCGGTAAGTCACGTGCATGCCGCGTCGGCTAATACCATGTATTCAGCTCCGCGATCACAGGCGGGTTCTGGTGGTTCTGGATTTTCCGGCGGTGGTTCTGGAGGCGGCTTTGGCGGCGGCGGAGGCGGAAGCTGGTAATCCAATAAAAAATCCCGCCTATTCAGCGGGTAATCAGATCAGAGGACATGTTTCACCTAGGATTTTCATGCGTAGAAGAGTCCTCTGAAAACAAACTATTTTGAAAGATGAAAGGACAAGTTCGAAATGAAACGTTGGTCGGCTTCTCTAAAGTCCTTTCATCAAAAAAGAAATTGGAAGGAGGGCGAATCAACTTGAGTCGTGAACATGCCAAGATCAGCCCTCCGAAACCGAGCTCACAATTTTTACGTTTAGAAGGAAAGGGCGCGGATTCACGAATCGCAGGCAAGTGCGCTGGAGCCCTTTCCGAACGGGAAAAGAATCGCGATTGTTTCATCATGTCAGCATTCTACATGGATGCTGTCAACGCGCGGCAATCAAAAAACCCTCGCAGGAACGAAGGTTTTTTGATGCTGGCAAGACGATAAGCCGAGTTTTGTCATTCCGCATAACTTGCGCTCTGCGGAACGGATGACCATCTCTCTGGGATGATAATTACTCATCACCTCTAGCGAGCGACCATTCTTTTTAGAACGCATCCGGCCGAAACCGGCTTTGTCCTGCAAAGATTTGCTCTTGCACCAGAAAGGGTTTACCACGCTTCGATGTTGCCACCGAAGGAGCGATGTAGCCGTCCGCCTTTCGGCAAACGACCTCAACGCACTTTTCACCTTTCTCCCGCAAACGCTAGGTTTACGGAATAGTATTGTCTCTGTGGCACTTTCCCTGGGTTTACAGAGAACGGGGGCCTGAGAGGCAGAGCGCGTAAACGCTTTACCTCCCACGTGACCTTTTGTTTTCCGCTATGTCCCGGCGGCCGTTAACCGCTTTCGCCTTCATCCGCCTTACGACGGAATCGGTGCTCGGACTTTCCTCTCCGCACGAATGTGGAGCGATCATCTGTCTCACCAGCTCGGCAATTCTATGCTAAAAAATGGATCTTGTCAATGATTTAGGGCCGCTTGTCTGCGCGTCCGATTCCCACACAGTCTCGAACAATCGTCATTTTTTTTGCCGCCAGGGCATGCGCTTTCCCCCGGCCTTCATCCAGATGTTTGAGCAGCATGTCCGGATTTTGGCGGTATTCGACAATTTTCTTTGTGATCGGCGTCAAATGACTGACAACAACATCGGCTAAGGCTTTTTTGAAATCGCCATATCCCTTTCCTGCGAACGTTTGTTCGATGGATTTCATGCTTTCTCCGCTCAGATGATGATAGATTGTCATCAAATTGGAGATCGCCGGCTTTTTTTCTAGATCAAACGTGACGCCGCCTTCTGTATCGGTAACCGCTTTCATGATTTTTGATTTAATCGTATCTGCGCTGTCATCGAGAAAAATAGCGGCATTTTTCGAGGGGTCGCTTTTGCTCATTTTTTTTTGGGGATTTTGCAGACTCATAATACGCGCGCCGACTTTTTGCATCAGCGGTTGCGGAATCACGAATGTCTCGCCGAATCGCTCGTTGAATCGGCGGGCGAGCATACGGGTGAGCTCCAAATGTTGAACCTGATCCTCGCCGACCGGCACGATTGTCGCATCATAAAGCAGAATGTCAGCGGCCATGAGCGCAGGATAACTGAAGAGGCCGAGCCCAGCGCGTTCGTATCCTTCTTTGGCCGATTTGTCTTTGAATTGAGTCATGCGCTCCATCTCGCCGAGACGCGCAAGCGTTCCCATGATCCAGCCGAGCTCAGCATGCTCCGGAACTTCGCTTTGAATGAAGAGCGTGCAGCGTTCAGGAAGAAGGCCGATGGCAAAATAGGTCGCCGCGATTTCTAGAATGCGCTCACGGAGCTCCTTAGGATCTTGCGGAACCGTAATCGCATGCAGATCCGCTACAAAAAAAAGGCACTCGTATTCGTGCTGAAGTTTAACCCATTGCTGAAGCGCGCCGATGTAATTGCCCAAATGCGGCGTGGATGTCGGCTGGACGCCGGAAATAAGGAGATCTTGCATACGGGCAAAGAATAATGGAATATCCGCCCGTTGTCGAATAACTAGGTTACGAACCCGCCGGCCTGAATTTTCCAGAGCGTGTGGTAAATCCCGCGTTTTCCAAGGAGTGTTTCGTGCGTGCCAGAATCGGTGATTTGGCCGTGTTCCATCACAAGAATCCGATCCATCTGCATGATGGTCGAAAGTCGATGCGCAATGGCGATCGTTGTCTTGTCTTTCATGAGTTCGCGCAGTGCTTCCTGAATGGCGGATTCAGATTCTGAATCAAGACTGGATGTTGCTTCGTCTAAGAGCAGGATGGGAGCGTTCTTCAAAATAGCGCGGGCGATTGCAACTCGCTGACGCTCTCCGCCGGATAATTTAATGCCGCGTTCGCCGACAAACGTTTCGTATTTATAAGGCAGCCGCTGAATAAATTCATGGCATTGTGCGCGCTTTGCCGCTTCGATCACCTCACGATCGCTCGCATCACGCCGTCCATAACGGATATTTTCCATGAGCGTGCGATGAAATAAAATCGGCTCCTGTGGTACAAGGGCAATGGCCTCGCGCAAACTTTCCTGCGTAACTCCGGAAATGGATTGTCCATCAATCAGAATCTCACCCCGATCTAAATCAAAGAATCGGAGGAGTAATTTGATGATCGTTGATTTTCCTGCGCCTGACGGACCAACAAGGGCAATTTTTTCTTTCGGTTGAATGATCGTGCTTAATTCGCGTAAAAGCGGCTGGCCTGATTCATACCCAAAGGAGGCGTGTTTGAATTCAATACGCGCCTCTTTAATGAGTAATTTTTTTGCTGACGGTGAATCTTCGATCTCGTACGGCAGATCCAAGACGTCTACTGTTTCCTTTGCTTCGGCAAACGCCTCGAATAATTTTCGAATCAGCTTTCGCGCGTTGTTTAATTGTCCAAAGAGATTAATAAGATATCCCTGGAATAGCGCAAAATCACCAATCGTGAGCAGGCCTTTTTGCCAAAGCGGTATGGCAAGACACATGACTCCGAATTCAATGGCGATCATGAGTCCGGTTTGTGTAAAATCCACGGTGCGATGATATCGCCAGCCCTCAAGGCGCAGATTTTTAAGTTCATTGGAAACTTTGCGGAGCCGCTTTGTTTCTTCCCGTGTTCCGTTGAAGAGTTTGACATTAATGCTGTTCGTGAGAGCGTCTGCCATCACGGCCGAAACCTCCGTATCCTTCATGGCCCGTTCAACATCCATGTGCAGTTTTTTGACGGTAAAGAAATAATTCAGGATTAAAAATAGGGCGGTCCACACAAGAACGGAAAGCGCCACCCAGACATTGCGCTGAAAAAGGACCGCGATAATGCCGATCACCGTGATAAAAAGCGGAAGCAGATTCCCGGCACAGGTATCAAAAATGCTCTCGAATGAGCGCGTAATCCGGTTCACGCGCTTTACGAGCGATCCGGTAAAGCTGTTTGTGAAAAACCGATAGGATTGCCCAAGAATTTTTTGAAAAGCACTCTGTTCGAGTTCTGCCATGACCTTTGGTTCTAAGGTCGCGATCCCGCTCCAGCCCCATTGTCCGCAAAGCCATGAACCAATATGCAGGGCAAAGACAATGCCTAAAATCGTCGTGAGCTGGGTGAAGAGGGCGTGCGCATCAGCCGTGGTTC
>DASTLG010000104.1:0-14911 GCA_035715245.1 Patescibacteria group bacterium | reverse complement strand
TATGCAACAACCTTGCGTTCCATGACGCAGGGACGCGCGAGCTATAGCATGGAATTTGATCATTACGGAGAAGTTCCATCCAACGTGGCGCAGACGATTATCGAAGGAAAGACAAAGAAATAATTCGGGTCCTGCCGCGGCTTGCGATTTTCGACGACAATGCGAGCGCATGGGCGAGAAATCGCTCGCCGCGTCACCCGAATAATACAGAGAAAAAGGAAAAAAGACCCGGTCCAAGCCGAGTCTTTTAGTGTATGATAGACTCGCTTGATATGTCATTTATCCGCATTCGAAATGCGCGTGTACATAATTTGAAGAATATTTCAGTGGATATTCCGCTCAAAAAATTGGTGATCGTGGTTGGAAAAAGCGGAAGCGGAAAATCATCGCTTGTCCATGATGTGCTGGAGCGCGCGGCAGAAGGATGTGAAGTGAATGCTCGCATAAGCGGTTGCCCAAACGTGCATTCGCTTGAACAGCGCGTTATTCCTGATGGTGAACGGAGTCTTGGAGAAACGAGCTTGTTCCATCTGCGATCAATGCTAAAGCAGGTTCAGCCAGGTGAGCTATTCATTGCGGATGAACCGTGTGCGGGCATGGCGAAAGAGGATTGTGCGCTTGTGTTGAAGCTGCTCCGCGACGCTTTGAGAAAAGGAATTTCGATCATTGTGGTTGAACACAATCCGAATATAATCTCCGGGGCTGATTACATCATTGAGTTTGGCCCTGATTCTGGCGTACGAGGAGGAGAAATCGTTTTTCAAGGAACGCTCGCGCAATTCAGGCGCGCAAAAACGGCAACATCCATTCCGGTTTTTTCTCATCCTCCGAGCAAGCCGCGATTAACATTAAAAACCGCACGCGTGACAATTTCGAGAATCGAGAAAAATAATTTTCATCAATTTTCGTTTTCATTTCCAATCAATCAGCTCGTATGCGTAACCGGGCGCATGGGAACGGGTAAATCCACATTGCTTTCTGTCGCATACGGCGCCCTGTTCAAGGGAAAGGATGCGTGGAAATATCGCCATGGGTTTGCGCACGTGGATGGAAAAACACATATCCGACGCTCATATTTTGTTGATCAATCCCTGCTTAGTTCAAATCCAAAAAGCACGCCCGCGACCTTGCTTGGGATTTGGACTGCTCTGCGACGCATCGGCCCTTTATCAGACGCAAAAAAGCGCGAGCTTGAACAAAAGACGGTTGATCAAATTGCCGATGAATATGAGCATATCGCTTTTCTCAAACGGAAGCTCGGATTTTTACAAGAAGTTGGACTCGGCTATTTAGAGTTGGGCCAGCAGTCAAATAGCTTGAGTGGGGGAGAGGCTCAGCGTGTTCGGCTTGCAAAAATTCTTTCCAAAAAATTGGGTGATCGCTGTTTATATCTTTTAGATATTCCTTCGCGCGGACTGCATTTGAGCGATCTTCCCGTCTTGATTCGCGTTTTGCGCAAGATTGTCGAAAAACGTAATACGGTCTTGATTGCGGAAAATCAGCAAATGCTGATTAATGAGTGCGATGAGGTCATTTCTCTTTGAGAATTGTTGAATAAAAAAAGCAGGTTTGAAATAAAAAACGCCATCTGAATAAATGGCGCAGAAAAAGAATTACTCAACAGGACGAGTGAGATCCAAACGGCCGAACGGACGATTGGCAAAATGCCTCATGCTGACTTCTGCCAAATCTTCAAGGCGAATGGTGCGGACAATCGCGAGAACATCTTCGTCCTCCCAATCATTGTCCATCCATCGATCACGCAGGATTTTTTCCCAGCGTGAAGGCGATGGGTCCTGGCCGCGAACAAGAAAATATTTTTCAAGGTGCGCTCGTTGACATGCGACAATCTCTTCAGAGATAGCTGTTGCGGGATTGTTGAACATGTCCACGATTTCATGTTCGACCTGGTCGAATTTGGATGGATCGCAGAATGTGCCAATCTCGAATCGCGGAGCCCACCCTTCATGTGCGATGATTTTGGCCGAATACACGAGCGGCGTTCGATAACGTAATCGCTGATGAAGCTCGCCGAATTGCGAGTCGCCGATAGTTCTTAAGGCGAGGTCGAGCTGGATGTCCTCGAGAAGGGGAATCGGATATTGGCGCGGTGTATAGAGCAGAATTCCGGGCGGATTGTGTGCTGATATGTGTGCGGCGCGCGCGATCGTTGGGGCAATTGATGCGAACCGCTCTGTCGGCGTCCCAGATTTAAGCGAACCGAGACATTGCTCGACGATTTGCACAATTTCGTCCGAATGGATGCCGCCGGTTGCGATGACGGCTGTACGCGCCGCAACGTAGTGCGTTCGAAAAAAATCTTCGAGATCAGACGGCTGGATGCCGCGCACCGATGTCTCAGTGCCGAGAGGCGTGCGGTGAACCCATGGCGCATCTGGATAGAGCGTCTGCATTTTCCAGCTCTCGTCTGGATTCTCTCGTTGCGCAATCTCTTCTAGAATGATTTTGCGTTCTTCTTCGATTTGATGATGGAATTCGGGCTGGAAACAGATCTCGGCAAGCGCCTTGATAAGCGCGCCTGCCTGATGTGCGTATCCCGCGGCCCAATAGTATGTGCCGCGGCCGCTTGTTTCTGCATTTGTATTGATGCCGGTCCGGTAAAACGGACGCAGACGCGGATGCATGCCTGAGCGGGAAGGTCCATCACAAATGATGTGCTCAAGAAAATGCGCTGTGCCGGCCACATCACCGTGAAATCCACCTGCGAGAATACCGATCCCAACGCAGGCAATCGGAGAATTGGTTTCCGCCGTGATGATCGTGAGGCCGTTATTTAGAACGGCTTTTTGTGTTGGAAAGGGCGCATGACGGAACTGGACAATTTCCATGCCTTCCTCCTTGCATTGGAATGATAATTCAGCAGAAAAGATCAATTCGGTCAAGCAAAAAAAAGCACCGCCAAAGGCAGTGCCATTCAGAAATTATGAAAAAAGAAAAAAAGGCGTCTAGAGCCGCCTTTTAGATTTTGTGGAGAGTCCAGGTAGCCAGAACGGCTTTGGTAAGGGATTGTCGAACAACTTCTTCGGCGACGCGTTCTGCTTGTGCGAAGGTATCGAATGGCACGAACCCATTTTCGAAGAAGAAATCGCATGGAAGTGGATGTGCGGTGGGATAACTGAGAGGCTTCCCGAAGATGAATTGTTGATCACTGTCCCATTGGATGACAACGAGATTTTTGCTTCTTTTGAGTGCCTCGCTATCTTCCATGGACTCCATCACATCGAGCGAGAGCCGACCAAGGAAGTCAGGGATGAGTCCGCGATCCGTTAGGGAGTCTCTCGCTTGTCGCGCCTCCTTTGCTGTGGAGAAAGGAGTCAATCCATTCGACTGGATATTTTGTGCTCCTTTCAGATCTGGATCGATGGACGCTCCGAAGATGAGGATCCGGTTTTCTTTCGTGACGCACCAGACGAAACCGCTGATGTGCCTCATGGCTTTTCTCCTTCGGTCGTCTCTTATCATACGTGATGGTGCTTTGGAAGACTTGCCATCCCGCTTCGTTTCGTGTGAGATGCTGGTATCTATGTCATCTTGGCAACGTATTCTTGAAGCCGCGCGCCGACACGGGATGCCTTTGATCGTGACGGATGTGGCTGGTCGTGAGCCGCTTGTTGTTCTTCCGTTTGATGAGTTTGAACGCCTTACGGAAAAAGAGGTGGAGCCTCATAAGTCTGAAAATACAGGTGCTGGAATTGGAATAGTCCGAAAACAGGAAGAAAAAAAGACGAATTTCGGCGAGGTTAAAGATTTAGTTAAACCTGTGGATAACCTAAAATCGAAAGGCGTTTCTCAATCTCCGATTACGCTAAAAACGATTCTTCAGGAGGTTGCGGCATCAACGGAATCTGAGGCGGTGTCAAACGGGGAAGAAGAGGCGGAATTAAGCTTAGAAGAGCGATTTTATCTGGAACCGGTCGACGAAGAAGAAAACAATCCGTAAGTAAGCCAAAAAAACAACTGTTCTCAGTTGTTTTTTGTTTCCGGCCAGGGCTCTTGCATAAAGATTTAGGCTCTGTTATCATCTGGACGCTCTTAAAGGCGAGGTTATCAGGTCTAAAAACTTGATAATCAACGACGTTTTCATAAACGTTTTCATTCTTAATGCGCTCTGGCGGCTTGGCCTTTTTGGCCGTCGTCATTGGCGCCGACTTGACCAACTTTTATGGCGGAAGTTTTTCAACGCTCAAAGCCGCACGTCAACATCGGTACCATTGGTCACGTAGACCATGGAAAGACGACGCTGACAGCGGCCATTCTCGCTGTGCTTTCAAAGCATGGCATGAAGGCCCAAACCAAGGGCGTAGACGATTTGGATAAGGCTCCAGAATCCAAAGCTCGCGGTATTACGATTGCCACAGCGCATACGGAATACGAATCGGAAAAGCGCCACTATGCGCACGTCGACTGTCCAGGCCACGCGGATTATATCAAGAACATGATCACAGGCGCCGCCCAAATGGATGGCGCGATTTTGGTGGTCGCGGCGACAGACGGTCCGATGCCACAGACGCGTGAACACATTCTTTTGGCTCACCAAGTTGGCGTTCCGGCCATGGTCGTGTTTTTAAACAAAGTTGATATGGTGGATGATCCGGAACTCATCGACCTCGTCGAACAAGAAATCCGGGATCTTTTGAAAAAATATGAATTCGACGGAGACAAAACCCCGATTATCCGCGGTTCCGCGTTGAAAGCGTTGCAGAATCCAACAGATGAAGCGGCGGCAAAACCGATTTTGGATCTGATCAAGGCGTGCGATGAATTTATTCCAGAACCGGTGCGTGAAACGGATAAGCCATTCCTCATGCCGATTGAAGATGTGTTCTCGATTGAAGGCCGAGGCACGGTTGTGACTGGTCGTATTGAACGCGGCATGGTCAAAGTCAACGAAGAAGTGGAAATTGTCGGTTTAGGTGACACGCAAAAAACCGTCGTGACTGGCATTGAAATGTTTAACAAACAGCTCGATGCGGGTATGGCTGGTGATAACGCCGGTCTCTTGCTTCGCGGAACAAAGAAGGACGAGGTGGAACGCGGAATGGTTTTGGCTAAACCGGGATCGATTACGCCTCACACGCAGTTTGAAGCGCAGGTATACGCCTTAACAAAGGAAGAAGGCGGCCGCCACAAACCGTTTGTGACTGGATATAAACCGCAATTCTACATCCGCACGACAGACGTTACGGGTGAAGTCAAGCTTCCTGAATCGGTCGCCATGGTTCAGCCGGGCGACACGGTGACGATGAGCGTTACGTTAATCACGCCGGTTGCCATGGAAGAAAAGATGCGATTCGCCATCCGTGAAGGCGGCAAGACGGTTGGGGCAGGTACCGTGACTAAGATCATTAAATAAATTCAACGTTCATCATTAATTTTGAGGAGTTCCAGCGAAGATAGCTGGGGCTCCACGCCATCAGACAGGTGTCTGCTGACGCGGAGCTCGAGCATCATTGCTTGGATGCCATGGCTCCTCATTTACTTCCATGTCCGACGCAAAAACAAAAACGGTTCCATCCGCGAAAGACGCCAATTCGTCTCATCGTGTACGCATCAAGATTCGCGCGTACGATCACAAGATCATTGATCAGGCTACACGCACGATCATTGAGACGGCTGAACGAACGGGTGTGAAAGTCGTTGGTCCTGTTCCGCTTCCTACGGAAAAAAAGAAGTGGACCGTGAATCGCTCTACGTTTGTGCACAAAAATGCCCGCGAACAATTCGAGATGCGGATTCATAAGCGGATCGTGGACATTTTGGACCCGAATGCCAAAACAATTGACGCGCTTACGTCGCTCAATTTGCCGGCAGGAGTGGATGTGGAAATAAAAATGTAAGTTTGGTTCGAGTTTGAGAAGGAATCCAAGGAGTAAGTTGCCCTTCGGAGCCCGAGGCTCCAAGTAGCGGAAATACAGCGATATTTCCATGACGGCATAACCTCCCTGCTGTAAGTCTTTCTCCGTGTTAATTTCAAATTTAGTTCCGTTCGCTGCGGAAGCCGGAAGTTTGTGTCTCGTTTTCGGGATTCAATCTTCTGGCTTTTGTCGTTACAGACGGAAAGCCGGTGCGTTAATTCGTCTAATAATCGTCATTTGTTTCGTTCGCGACCAACCTCATTCTTATGAAATTCATCCTTGGTAAAAAACTGGAGATGTCGCAAGTCTACCGAGCTGATGGAACGATCGTTCCTGTCACGCTTGTTCAAGCTGGTCCGTGCGTGGTTACCCAGATCAAGACAAAGCAAAGTGATGGATATGATGCTGTTCAGGTTGGTTTCTTTCCAGCCAAGCACCTTTCCAAATCAGAGGCTGGTCATCTCAAAGATTTGCAGATGCTCCGCCATCTGAGAGAGTTTCGTGAATCATCAGTTCAAGACAAGAAACGCGGTGATGTGATTGAAGCGACTATTTTTCAGCCAGGAGACGTTGTTTCGGTGGCTGGAGTATCAAAAGGAAAAGGGTTTCAAGGTGTTGTGAAGCGCCATCATTTTCATGGACATCCAACCTCTCACGGTCACAAAGATCAGGCGCGTATGCCTGGATCAATTGGCGCCGGCGGTGTTCAGCACGTCTTGAAGGGCCGTCGTATGGCTGGTCACATGGGCGATGAACGCGTAACGGTTAAAAATTTAACCGTCGAGGAGGTGCGTGAAGGAGGTATTCTGGCGCTGAAGGGCGCCGTTCCCGGAGCGCGCAATTCCATTGTGGAAATCATGTCTGTCTAACATTATGCCAAAGATTGCTGTCTACAATCAGGAAGGAAAAACGACGGGCGACATTGAACTGTCGGACGCGGTTTTCGGTTTGAAACCGGATCAGGCATTGGTGCATGAAGTAACCGTGGCTCTCCAGGCGAATAAGCGCCATGCGGTTGCCTCAACGAAAACAAAAGGTGAGGTTCGCGGCGGCGGTATTAAGCCGTGGCGTCAGAAGGGAACGGGCCGTGCACGTCAGGGATCGATTCGCTCTCCGAACTGGGTTGGTGGTGGAATCGTATTTGGCCCAAATCGTGAACGGAATTTTTCCGTTAAAATTAACCGGAAAGCCAAGCAGAAAGCTTTGTTTATGGTGTTATCGGATAAGCTTCAGGAAAAAACATTGCTGATTTTAGATCAAATGAAAACCGAACCGGCAAAAACCAAAATCGCCGCAGATGTGCTGAAACGATTGCCACTGGGTAAGACCACGCTTTTGGTTTCACCAAAATCAGATCCGGCTTTGCTGCGCATGATCCGCAATATTCCGAATGTGACGCTTACGACAGCGAATTCGTTGAATATGCTGGATGTGCTCGCTCATCGTTCTATTGTGTTTCTCAAGGATGCCGTTCCGGCATTTGAGAAATTGTATGTCTAAATTCTATGGCTATTTTTGATCGCTTCCGAAAAAAATCCGGCTCTGCAAAAGAAACGAAGGAAGAAACGCCTTCTAAGGAGCTTGCCGCAGTGAAAAAGCAGAAAGCTTCCCAGGCGGAAACAGAAACGGAGACAACCTTGATTAAGGCGCAATTGGGCAATGAGTTATCTTTTCGATTACTGCGTCGACCGCATGTGAGCGAACGCGCCGCCCGCCAAACTGAACGGAACGTTTACGTGTTTGATGTGCCGGTCTCCGCGGAAAAAATATCGATCCGTAAAGCGGTTGAATCCTTGTATAAGGTGAATGTTATCGGTGTCCGTACAATCCGCCATGCCGGAAAACCGGTGTATCGCGGCCGCCGTCCAGGTGTGCGGAATGCCTGGAAAAAAGCGCTGGTTACTTTGGCGCCCGGTCAAAAGATTGATCTGTACGAAGGTGTCTAATCTTGAATCTCTATGCCGATTAAGCAATATCGTCCCGTTACTAAAGGCCGCCGACTTTCCTCGGTGCAGGATTTTTCTGATATCACGCGTTCAAAACCGGAAAAATCCCTGATTCGTGTACGCAAACAATTCGCCGGCCGAACGGGTGGAAAAATTACGGTGCGGCACAAGGGCGCTGGAAATAAGCGGTTTTTACGAGAAGTTGATTTTATCCGCAATCGTTTTGATATCCCCGCAAAAGTTGTTTCCGTTGAATATGATCCGAATCGCGGAGCGCGCATCGGTATGATCGTCTACCGGGACGGGGTAAAAAGCTATATTTTATTACCAGATGGATTAAAGGCAGGTGATATCATCGTTTCTTCTCAAAAAGAAGCGGAAATTTCCGTGGGGAATCGTTTACCGCTAGAAAAAATTCCTGTCGGCACATTTATTCATGCGGTGGAAATCACGCCCGGAGTCGGAGCGCAACTTGCGCGCGGAGCTGGAAATTACATTGAATTCATGGCTGTGGAAGGAGATTCGGCTACATTAAAGTTGCCATCTGGCGAGGTGCGCCGTGTTCCAAAGGCATGCATGGCGACCATCGGAATGGTTTCAAATCCGGATTGGCATTTGATCCGCTGGGGAAAAGCTGGCCGAATGCGTCATCGCGGGATTCGTCCGACCGTTCGCGGAAAAGTCATGAATCCGGTTGATCACCCGCACGGTGGTGGTGAAGGTAAGCATCCGATTGGTATGCCGTTTGCGAAAACCAAGTGGGGTAAACACGCCATGGGCGTTAAGACGCGCCGCAAACATCGTGCCTCTGATCGCGCGATTTTAACTCGTCGTCACGGAAATATTCTTAAATAATTATGTCTCGAAGTTTAAAAAAAGGTCCTTATACGGATCCTAAGTTGCTCGCCAAATTGGCAAAATTATCGCCGGGCAGCAAAACCGTGATCAAAACCTGGTCGCGTTCTTCGACGATCACGCCCGAGATGGTTGGTTACACGTTTGGTGTTCACAACGGTCGTGTTCACGTTCCGGTGTTTGTGATTGAAAATATGGTCGGTCATAAATTGGGTGAATTTTCCGCGACGCGTAAATTTGTGCGCCATGGAGGTAAATTGACCAAGGCATTAGAAACGGGTGCGACAGCCCCTGCTGCGGCGCCAGCCGCTCCTGCGGCCGCTCCGGCTAAGAAATAAATTCTATGGACGTCCACGCTTCTCTCCGATCTCTTCGCATGTCGCCTCGCAAGGTGCGGCTTGTGATTGATGCCGTTCGCGGCGCACAGGCATTGAATGCCGAAACTCAGCTTTCATTTATGAAGCAGGCGGCTGCGTTGCCTGTCCTTAAATTGCTCCGTTCGGCCATGGCTAATGCGGAACACAATTTCCATTTACACAAAGAAGATCTGTTTATTAAAACCATTACTGCTGACGGCGGACCGGCGCTGAAGCGTTTTCGTCCGCGCGCCTTTGGCCGCGGAGCGCCGATTCGAAAACGAACCACGCATATTCAGCTGGTCTTGGCGTTAAAGAGCGATCTTCCATCCAAACCAACAAAAGTGAAACCGGCAAAAAAAGAGAAATCTGCGGCCGCTTCATCCAATTCCTCAACCAACGCTTAAATCTATGGGTCACAAAGTTCATCCAACTGTTTTTCGTCTTGGCACGACCACCACGTGGCCGGCGCGTTGGTTTGCGCGTCCGCAAGCTTACCGTCAGAATCTCCGGCAGGATCTGCGCATCCGTGAATTTCTTTACAAGGAGTTAAAAGACGCTGCCCTGAATCGTGTAGAAATCGAACGCTCTCGCGGCGCGCTTTCGATTACGATCCGTTCTGCGAAGCCTGGGCTCGTGATCGGCCGTTCCGGAACTGGAATTGAGGATTTAAAAAAGAAACTGCTCAAAACCTTTTTTCCATCACGATCAAAAAATATTCAGTTCAGCCTTTCTGTCCAGGAAGTTTCACGTCCATCGCTTGAAGCGAATATCGTCTGCCAAGGAGTTATTGCTGAACTTGAACGACGCATGCCGTTTCGCCGCGTTTTGAAAATGACACTTGAGCGCGTGAAAAAAGCCGGAGCGCTTGGAGTGAAAATTGCTGTCTCTGGTCGCTTGAACGGAGCGGAAATTGCACGCCGGGAATGGCTCGGCTGGGGAAAGATTCCGCTGACCAATCTCCGTGCGGATATTGATTACGCACAGGGATTTGCACAGACGATCGCCGGTTCGGTTGGCGTGAAGGTTTGGATTTACCGCGGTGATGTCTTTGAGAAAGATCGGTTAGCGCAATATCAACCGACCACGCCATCTCGCGGCGGCCGCGGCGATCGAACAGATAATCGTCGAGGGTTTGGCCGCGGTCCGCGCGGGCATAATCCGTCTGGATCAGAAGCACCGACGCCAGCGGCTGATTCCGCGGTTTTGAAAGGTTAATTTCAACTCTATGCTGATTCCTAAGAAAGTAAAACATCGAAAATGGCACAAAGGACGCGGACGCAACATTCGCATCGCGTCTGACAAGGTTGAATTGGCGTTTGGCCCATATGGACTTAAAGCGCTCACACCTTCCTGGCTCACCTCTCAGCAAATTGAAGCGGCGCGCCGTGTCCTTACGCGTTATATCAAACGCGGAGGAAAGATTTGGATTCGGGTTTTTCCAGACAAACCGATCACAAAGAAGGGGAATGAAACGCCGATGGGTGCTGGAAAAGGCGCTGTTGACCATTATGTTGCCGTGGTCCGCCCAGGAACAGTGCTGTTTGAAATGGATGGTATTCCGGCGAGCGAAGCAAAGAAAGCGCTGGAATCAGCGGCCTACAAACTGTCTTCGGTTTGTAAATTTATTTCTCACGTGTAAGCCCTATGGAATTTAAGGAACTTCAAGCAAAGAATTTGAACGAGCTTCTCCGATTGCTCGCGGAATTGCGCGGTCAGCTGCGTGAGGGCCGGTTTCATTTAGCGACTCAGCAATCGGCGGTTCGAAAAGTGCGAGAGGTTCGAAAAGATCTCGCTCGCGTTCAAACTGCGTTAGCTCGATTACGTCGCCAATCATAATTTCCTATGACCCAATCGAAACGAACAATGAATCACCGTCGCCATCAAGGCGTGGTAACACGAACGGCCATGAAATCTACGGCTGTGGTTCGCGTGGATCGACAAGTGGCGCACGAAAAATACGGCAAATATTTCGTGGTATCTAAAAAATACAAAATCCATGATCCTAAATCAGAAGCTCACGTGGGAGATGTGGTGGAGTTTGAAGAATGCCGGCCGATTTCACGAGAAAAACGCTGGCGTTATATCTCGACCGTTAAGAAAGCTGCATAAATTCTATGGTTCAACATCGATCAATGCTCGCCGTCGCGGATAACACCGGAGCCAAACTGCTCCAGTGTATTCACGTGCAGGGCGGTTATAAAAAGCGTTACGGCATGCTGGGTGACGTTGTGACATGCGTGGTTAAGGAAGCGGTTCCGCATGGCATGGTGAAAAAATCCGATATTGTCCACGCGGTTTTGGTTCGCACCCATAAGGAAACTCGGCGTCCGGACGGAACATACATCCGGTTTGATGATAACGCGGCGGTGGTTATTGATCCTAAGTCGAAGGAGCCAAAGGGAACGCGCATTTTTGGGCCGGTGGCACGCGAATTGCGTACGCGCGGATTTATTAAAATAATTTCCCTCGCGCCCGAGGTGCTGTAAACGTATGACGCATTTATTTGTAAAAACCGGCGATCTGGTCAAAGTCCTTGCCGGCAAAGACAAAGGAAAAACCGGAAAAGTGATCCAAACTTTTCCAAAATTGAATCGCGTCGTTGTGGAAGGAGTAAATGCGGCAAAGCGCCATTTACGAACACGCAAGCAAGGAGAAAAGGGACAGGTTATTGAATTCTCTATGCCGATCCATGCATCCAATGTGAAAAAAATCGAGGGCGAAACTATGCCGCAGATGAAAGGGAAATCAAAAAAAGCAGAATCAGAAAAGGCGCCGGCGGCGAAAACCAAGAAATAATCTCATGCTATGACTCTGAAAGAACGCTATCAAAAAGAGATCCTCCCCATGCTCCAGAAAGAGCTGGGAATGAAGAACGCACTCGCGGCTCCAAAAGTGACGCGCGTGACGGTTTCGGTTGGTTTGTCGCAGGGGATTAAGGATCCAAAAGTGATGGATGTGGTTGAGCAGACGCTCCGCCGCATTACCGGACAAAAACCGGTAAAAACCAAAGCGAAAAAGTCCATTGCGAGTTTCAAAATCCGCCAAGGAATGATTGTAGGAATGGTTGTGACGCTTCGCGGCGCGCGCATGTGGGATTTTCTTACGCGTCTGCTTGATACGACCTTTCCGCGCATCCGTGATTTCCGGGGAATTTCACCCAAATTAATCGATGAGCGCGGGAATATTTCCATCGGATTTCGTGAACACCTGCCGTTCCCGGAGATCCGTCCGGATGAAGTGGAGCGCGTGCATGGTTTACAGGTAACCGTTTCAACCACGGCTGGAAATAAAAAAAATGGAACCCTGCTCTTTAAGGCGCTCGGATTCCCATTTCAAACACGATAATCTATGGCAACTCTTGCACAAATCGCCAAATCCCACCGGCGTCCAAAATTTTCTACGCGTATCGTGCGGCGCTGTTGGCGCTGCGGTCGAAAACACGGATTTATGCGTGACTTTGATCTCTGCCGCATCTGCTTCCGTGAACTGGCCAATCGAGGCGAGCTCCCTGGAGTGACCAAGTCCAGCTGGTAATATTTCTTCCTATGTACACAGATCCAATTGCTGATTTCCTCACCCGTATTCGCAATGCGCAATCCGCGCATCATGAAGTTGTAGCCGTTCCCGGTTCACGACTGAAATTTGCGATCGCAAAAATTTTGGAACGAGAGGGATATATTGAAACGGCGAAAGAACAGGCGGAAGGTCCTCGTTCTACCATTCAGATGCGGCTTAAATATTTGGGGCGCATGCCGTATATCCGTTCGCTTCATCGCATTTCGACCCCGGGCCGCCGTGTGTATCGCGGAGCTTCGGAATTACCGCGCGTCCTTTCAGATCAGGGGATCGCGATTATTTCGACCTCGGCCGGAGTGATGACCAATAAAGAGGCGCGAAAACGCAGACTTGGCGGTGAGGTTTTGTGTGAGATTTACTAAGCCACCGGCCTTCGTATCGCTAATATTACGCAATTCTATGTCTCGTATCGGAAAAAAACCCATCGTGCTTCCCGCAGGCATTGACGCGCAGATCGATTCTGTATCGGTCACGTTAACGTCGGCAAAGCAGAGTCTCCATGTCAAACTTCCACCGCATGCACACGTAACTCTTCAGGCAGAACCGCGTGCGCTTAGTGTGGTCGTTGACCATCCGAATGTTGTTTCGGAGAATTCGGTTTGGGGCTTGACGCGCCAGCTGCTTCAAAATGCCGTTAAGGGATTAGAAAAGCCGTTTGAGAAAACACTGGAATTTATCGGGGTTGGTTTTAAAGTGGCGCTTGAGGGACGAACCATTGTGATGGATCTTGGATTTTCCCATTCGGTTCGCTTTCCTTTGCCAGAGGGAGTTGATGCTAAAGTAGAAAAACAGTTATTAACGCTCTCGTCCGCTGATAAATATCTCATTGGTGAAACAGCGGCTCGCATTCGCTCAATTAAACCGCCGGAACCATATAAGGGAAAAGGAATTAAGTACACGACCGAAGTCATCCGCCGTAAGGCCGGGAAGACCGCCAAAACGGCCGCCTAATATCAAAACGTATGAAATCTGCTTCTGAAAAAAATAATCGTCGGCTTCGCCGCATTGCGCGCGTTCGCGCGAAGGTTCATGGCACGACTGAACGGCCGCGTCTTTCCGTATATCGGAGTTTAGCGCACGTCTCGGCGCAGATCATTGATGATGTGCATGGGACGACGCTGGTTTTAGCGCATGATTCAGACATAAGCGATGCGGAACGCAAAGGAAAGAAAAAAACCGAACTTGCCGCCCTCGTGGGAAAGCTTGTCGCCGAACGGGCAAAAGCAAAGGGAATTTCCGAAGTCGTTTTTGATCGGCGAGATAAACGATATCATGGCCGTCTCCGCGCCTTGGCAGAAGGGGCTCGTGAAGGCGGTTTGAAATTTTAATTAGTATGATGAATGACATGCAACCAATCACAGATGTAGAAGCCGGAATCCCGGCTGCGCCTTCGAATGCGGCGGCTTCGAATCCGGCGCCTTCTAAAGAAGGCCGGTCGTTCGGACCGCGCGGTCGAGGCGGATTTCGCGGAGGACCGGGCGCCCGAGGCGGACGGGGCGGCGGACCACGCGGACAGCGCCGGCGCGATGATCGCGGTGGAGATGTTCCGGCTGAAGCAGACTACGAAGAAAAGAATGTTGAAGTCGCGCGCGTGACTCGCGTGACAAAAGGCGGAAAACGCATGCGTTTTCGCGCATTGACGGTCATCGGCAATCGCAAGGGGCGTGTAGGATTTGGCCTGGCAAAAGGCGTTGATGTTGCTGCGGCTACTGCAAAAGCAACCACGCAGGCGCGTAAGTCTTTGCTTTCTGTTCCGCTGGTCTACGAAACTATTCCGCATCCGGTAGAGGCAAAGTTTCGTGCGGCTTCGGTTTTACTTAAACCAGCACCAACGGGAACGGGAATTAAAGCCGGAGGAGCGGTTCGTATCGTGCTTGCTTTGGCCGGTATTCCGAATGTCTCTGCGAAAATTTTAGGATCCTCAAATAAGATTAACAATGTGAAAGCGACTTTTGGCGCATTAAAGAAGCTTCGTGTTCCGGAGAAAATAGCTTCGGAAACCAAAGGAGCTGAATCAACAAAAGCGTAATTCTATGGCTCTGAGTTTACACACCTTGCACCCGGTTAAAGGGTCGCGCACCAAAAAATTTCGCGTTGGCCGCGGATTAGGTTCTGGCCGCGGAAAAACCGCCGGCCGCGGGACAAAGGGTCAGCGTGCTCGTACGGGCGGCCGCAAACGTCTGCGCTTGAAAGGTTTGAAGCAGATGCTTTTGGCATTCCCAAAAACACGCGGGTTTCAGAGCTTGAATCAAAAGACGGTCGCGATTTCATTGATTCAGCTCGCGACCTTGGAACCGAA
>DASTLG010000103.1:0-2112 GCA_035715245.1 Patescibacteria group bacterium | reverse complement strand
AGGATTCCGCTCTGGACTCCGTGAAACTGGTTGCGTTGAGCCCCATCCAGCACCCGCGTCAAGTTTACGGGGGAAAGCTTGGTCAGGGATGATCCGAAGAACTCGTAAGCGAGCACTGGGCAGGTGATGATGAGAACGCGGGAGCCGACCGGAAGCGGTTCGAAGGCGCGACCCTGAAACGTGCCGTTTGTCATGGCTTTCCTCCGGAACGTGATTGCGAAGCGTTTGAAAATAAAATGAGCAACGTCGAACGATACGCTTTTTTTGCCGTTTTGTCAATCATTTGATTGAGTGGAAAAACTAGATGCGATCTTGACCCGTTTATCTCGTTCCGGATGTTTTCTTTTGTCTATTCTGTTATGATTTCGGCATGATTTATCTGATCGGCGGCCCGCCGCGATGCGGCAAAACAACGCTGGCAAAAGCGCTTTCAAAAAAATTGGGGATCCCATGGATTTCCTGCGATACGTTGGAAGTTGTGAGCAGTGAATACGTTTCTTTTAACCAATGGCGGAAAATGCACCCGTATTCACTTCTTCGGAAAAAATATAAAACAAATGACAGGTTTTATCGTGTCTTACCCACGAGGATGATCGTAAATGTTTTGAAACGGCAAGCTAGACCAACATTTCCGGCGATAGAGGCAGTGGCGATTTGTGAGATAAAGGATGGAAATGATTATATTATCGAGGGGTATCACGTTGATCCGGCGTTTGTTTCCTGTTTGATGAAAAAATACGGCGCAAAGAATTTTAAGGCAGTTTTTTTAGGAAAAAAGGATGCGGAAAAATTCGCGCAAGATGTCCATAAGAGTACGACGCCGAACGATTGGCTTTTGCGTGCAACCAAACGAGAAGAAACGTTTTTAAAGGTTGGGCAAATGGTGGCCCTTTATTCGAATTATTTTGAACGGGAAGCTCGGAAATATGGTTTTCCGATGATTTTGATGGACGAGCAATTCGAAAAGCAGATCGATTCAATTCTCAAGTCATTTATTTTATGACAAAATTTTTGGGTTTTGATCAACCATTGCGTATCCCGAGCCTTCCGCAGGAAAAAAAGAGCATTCAGCCGTGGGTGAATGAACTGTATGAAGCCGCTGCAGAAAAAGTAATTCAGGAAGTAACAGCGGCTATGAAAGACGGGAAGAATGCTGGAACGTATTTAGGAAATTTGATTGAATACGGGACGCCACATCCGATATTTAAGAATCGATTTGACGCCGTCTTTTCCGCAGAGGCAAGAAAGAAAATACGCTATGTCGTGCAGGAATCTGCTTCGGCTTCAGAAGTGGCTGGGAGAAAAATCAAACGAGGCATTTTTATTGTGGACGATGATGAACTGTACCAAAAACTTCATCATGTTTTTTCACCTGGAAGCAGTCCGTCGCACGGCGTTTATATTACTGGGTCAGGATTCAGCTATTTGCCGGGTTGGAGAGAGACCGGTGTCTTAATCATGAAAAATCAATCCGATGCCATTGACCATGAGATTCGGCATAGTATTGATCCACACGAAAATACGTTTGCAAAACGAGAAGGGTATCATCAGCTTTTAGCGGAATTATTTGCGGAATATCATCATCTCGTGGTCCAAGAAAAAGATTGGATGGAACTGGCAAAATTCGTTGCAAATGAAGGATATTATGAAGAATTCACACATGGGAAATACAAAAGCGAACGGCCGATTAACCTGGAAGCATGGTGGAAGTTGGTAGGAAGTATGGTTCGACATGCGCGAGATTTGAGTAAAAAATATACGCATGTAGAAGTCCAGCGCATGATTCTTACTGCAAAAACGAATGAGGAATTTTTAGCAAAAAAATGATATGAAAAAAATAATGGGAACTCAGTCGCTCAATTTTGAAAAAGCCGCGGATCAGGCGAAAACGATCCAGGAACTTGTCGGGGAAAAGGCGGGCGCGGTGGAATTGGTTCAGAAAAAATGAATTCTGTTCGCCTTTTTGCGGGCGCTTTTGTATCATATGATCAGTTCGTATGATTGAAATCCCGCATTCACTGAATAACCCATTTGATAAAAAATCTTTGAATGATGACACGGATCTTTTTTTGAAATCAGTGCTAGGAACAGGACGCGTGCCTCGGCGAAGTG
>DASTLG010000102.1:0-2508 GCA_035715245.1 Patescibacteria group bacterium | reverse complement strand
CAGGGAATTCACGTGGAAGGTCTCTTGAAGCTGAGTCATCTTAAACAGCTGATTCAGCACTTTCTTTGGATAGGCGTCTTTTTTAAGTTCGACAACCACACGCACACCTTCTTTGTTTGATTCATCGCGCAAATCGCGGATTCCCTCGATCTTCTTTTCCGTTACAAGTTCAGCGATTTTTTCGACGAGCTGAGCCTTGTTCACCTGATACGGCAATTCCGTTATTAAAATGTGGAATGATCCGGCTTTTTCTTCGATGATTTCTGTTTTGGCGCGCATCACAATGCCGCCCTTGCCAGTCGCGTAGGCTTCTTTAATCGCGGCCTTGTCGTAAATGATGCCTCCCGTGGGAAAATCCGGACCTGGAATAATATTGACCAGTTCATCCGGCTCAATTTCCGGATTTTCAATCAATGCCTCAATCCCGAGGCAAACTTCCGTTAAATTATGCGGCGGAATATTCGTTGCCATGCCAACCGCGATGCCGAGCGTTCCGTTCAAAAGCAAATTCGGAATCTTCGCCGGCAGAACCTTTGGTTCTTTGTGCGAATCGTCGTAGTTCGGACGAAAATCAACCGTGTCTTTATCAATATCAATCAGCATTTCTTCGGCAATACCCGCCAATTTCGCCTCGGTATAACGCATGGCCGCGGCACTATCGCCATCCATGGAACCAAAGTTTCCTTGACCGCGGACCAATGGATAGCGCATGGCAAAATCCTGAGCCATACGAACCATTGATTCATATACAGCCGCATCTCCATGCGGATGATATTTACCAAGCACTTCACCAACAACGGTTGCGGACTTGCGGAATTTTGCATTCGCCTTTAATCCCAAGGTCCACATCGCATACAAAATACGGCGATGCACCGGCTTTAATCCATCGCGGACATCCGGCAGGGCGCGGTCAACGATGACCGACATGGCATAATCCAAAAACGAGGTTTGGATTTCCTCGACCAGCGGACAAAGGTTGGTTTTGCCCGATCCGTTATTGCTCAAGATAGGTGTTTTTTCGTCCATACGTCTATTTGGTTGAAGTAGTTACGGTTTGCATTTTTTGTGTTACCTGCTCGAAAAGCTGATTGACTTCCGCGGTTTTTGCCGCCTGTTTCGCTTCCTCAAGCATAGTCTTCAGATCTTTTTTTGGCGCTGTGCTCGTAGCGGAAAAGTATTTCTGATACTGCTCCTGAAGAATCTGCGCCGCTTCATCCGGCTTTTGCCGCACACCCGAACCGATATGCGAGCCAAAGGTAAGCCACCAGCCGGAAATCACCACCAAACACGAAGCGGCAATGCCGACATAGTATGCGCCAGCCGGAACTTTCCGTTTTGATCGCTTATGCGATTCATGGTGAGCCAAAATAAGCGCGCGTTTTTCTTCAGACGAAAGCACCTGGCCTGCAGGTATTGACTCGTGGCGGCGAAATGGAGCCGAAGCGCGGCGATGAAGGAGCGTGGACATTTTTTTAAGCGCGTTCAAGGACAACCGTAACCAGTTCATCGGCCGGTAAGTCCTTGCGCGAAATTTTTAATTTGTTCAAATCCTGCCGCTGTTTGACTCCCAATTCTTTGCAGAATGCATCGACCGACCCGAGCTTCTCTTTGACACCATCGATCTGATAATTCAGCGGAATGACTAGGCGCGGTTCAATCACTTGAATCATCTCGGCCGCTTGTTTCGCATTAAGCTCTCCGCCTCCGCCAACTGGAATCAAAAGAATATCGATATTTTCCAGCACGCCAGTTTCCTCTTCGGTTAATTTGCGATTAAGCCCGCCCAAAAAACCAATGGACATACCCTCAATTTCAAATCGGTACATGAGACCATGCGGATATTTTTTTTGCTCATTCGGAACGGCAAATGCGTACGAGAAAATGCCGCTGACTTCATACTCGCCTGGATCTGCGATCACAAACGGCTTATTCGTAAACACATCCAGCGGAAATTTTTTTTGATTCTGATCTGAAAGGGCAACCACCTCAGGCGCGAGCGTACGCGGAAAACGAAGACCTGAATCTGAAGAATAGGGATCGGTAACTAACGTCGCTTCTTTGTCGCCGTGCGCCGCTTCAATCCGCACACAAGAGAAGCCGTGCCAAAAAATTTGCATATGAACAAAACCGGTATTCGAGGTAAAAAATTGAGTGAGTTTAGGCCCAAAAATCAGGTATTTACCGCAGGAAAAGTGTACCAGTTTTGAGGCACCTCGACAAGAGATTTTCAAGCCCCGGAGAAGGATGGATAAAATCTTGCGTCATCCAACTTCTTCAACAAAAAACCGCCTGTATCGCAGGCGGCCTTTCTTCTCTTACATGAGCTCAACAGCATGCTTGCGGAATAAACATAAAACGAGAGATGGTCTTATGAATTCATTCCAGCGATCTGTCGAGCTCGTGTAAAAAAAGAACAAGTGTCCTCGATTGAGCGCTCAAATTGTTAAGCACTCGATCGAAGAGAGGAACGCAAAGATCGGTTCCTTCTCTCGCTAGCCGCGAGCGCGC
>DASTLG010000101.1:0-2678 GCA_035715245.1 Patescibacteria group bacterium | reverse complement strand
GTCGGTTGTGGAGAAACATGTGATATCAAACATGGTCCAAAAACGGTTAAGCCATTTGAAGTTGCGGTCGGCGCCATTCTGACGCAAAACACAGCTTGGAAAAATGTGGAGTCTGCGCTTCTTGGTTTGGCGCGCGCTGATCTTTTATCTCCGCACGCGATTTTCCATGCCCCGGACGAGATTCTTGAACGATGTATCAAACCAGCCGGATATTTTCGTCAGAAATCAAAAAAATTGAAACTTTTTTCTGAATTTGTTTTGGAAACCTGCCAAGGGGATTTAAAAAAATTGCGCGCGGTTCGAAATGCGCGGGAGCAATTGCTTGCCCTTTGGGGAATCGGCAGAGAAACGGCGGACACCATTCTTCTGTATGCCTTGAATAAACCTTCGTTTGTCGTCGATGCCTACACGCGCCGGCTCTTTTATTCGCTTTCGCGTGATCAAGAATGGCTGCGTCGCGATTACGATGACCTTCGCGCGATTTGTGAGGCCGCGATTCCGAAATCGGTAAAACGCTGGCAAGATGCGCACGCCCTTATTGTGTACTGGGGACAAAACCAGCGGAACACGCCAAAAAATTCGGAGTTGCACAAAAATGGCCGGCCAGCCACAATCAAGTCTCATGGAAAATTTTCTTGAGTCTTTGAATGAATCGCAGATCCAAGCCGTGACGCATACACACGGGCCGCTCTTGATCGTCGCCGGCGCGGGGACGGGAAAAACGACGGTGCTGACTCGGCGCTACGGATATCTGCTCAAAGAGGAACACGTTAAACCGGAAAATCTGCTCGCGCTGACGTTTACGGAAAAAGCGGCGGGTGAAATGGAAGATCGGGTCCTTCAGTTACTGCCCAGCGGCACGTATGATTTCTGGATTTCCACGTTTCACGGATTTTGCCAGCGCGTGCTTGAAGCGCATGGATTGGAAATCGGTTTACCGAATCAATTCCGCCTTCTGACGCCGACCGATGCTTGGCTTTTGCTTAAACGCCGGTTTGAAGAACTGCCGCTCGAACATTATCGGCCGCTTGGGAACCCAGTGAAATTCTTACGGAGTCTGCTTCAGCATATTTCGCGCGCCAAAGATGAAGGAATAACGCCGGAACAGTATCTCTCATTTATCACAAATTTGGTTTTGGACGGCGATGCAGAGGCGGCGGAAGGGGAGAAGAAGCGTTTGCAGGAACTTGCGGATTGTTATTTTGCCTATCGAAAAATTTTACTGGAAGAGGGCTGTCTGGATTTTGGCGATTTGATTTTGGAAACCTTGCGCCTGTTTCGAGAGCGCCCGGCTGTTCTTCAGGAATACCGAAATCAGTTTGCTTTTATCATGGTGGATGAATTTCAAGACACGAATTGGGCGCAATACGAGCTGATCAAATTGCTTGCCGCGCCAAAGCAGAATTTAACGGTGGTGGGCGATGATGATCAGGCGATTTATAAATTCCGCGGTGCTTCGCTTGCGAATATTCTGCAGTTTCGTGATGATTTTCCGCACGCGCTTACGGTTGCGTTGACGCATAATTACCGTTCGCGGAAAGAAATTCTGGATGCCGCGTATGCCTTTATCAAAAAAAATGATCCCAATCGGCTGGAGGTAAAATTGAAAGACACGGGACTTTCAAAGGCGCTGAATGCCATCCAAGGCCAAGGCGGTCGCGTGGAAGTGATTTGGGAAAAAACGATCGAAGCAGAAACCGAAACCGTTTGTGAAAAAATTAAGGCGCTGAAAAAACAACATCCGGAATCATCATGGAATGATTTTGCTATTCTTGTTCGCTCCAATGACGGGGCAGAACCGTTTGTGCGTGGACTCGAACGCCATGGCATTCCGTTTCAATTTCTCGCGCTGCGCGGGCTCTATGGAAAACCAGTGGTTCTTGATGTGATCGCGCTCCTTTCTCTCCTTGACGGGTTCCATCAATCGGCATACGTGTGGCGCGTCCTTACGCTTCCGTGTTATCCGTTTCCGGCGAAAGACATGGCATTTGCGCTCCAATTTGCGAATCGCAAAGGTATTCCGCTTTGGCAGGCGATTCAAGATGCGGCTCGTCATCATCCGGAACTTTCTTTAAGCGAGGAAGGCGTACGCATGGCCGGAAAACTCGTCTCGCATATTGAAAATTTAGCGGAAACTGCCAAACGTGAACCACCGCTTAAAGTTCTGCAGTTCACACTTGATAAAACCGGATATCTGCAGTCCATCATGCGTCTGCCTGAACGGGAAAAAATGGAATCAATTCAGCTGCTCAATGCATTTGCGGATCGTCTAAAGCGGTATGAAGCATCAACGCATGGGCCGAGTCTCCGCGGATTTTTGGAAGAACTTCAAATGGAAATTGAGAGCGGAGAAGAAGGGGCTCTTGATTTTGATCCGGATGCTGGTCCTGAATTGGTGAAAATTTTGACCGTTCATGCGGCGAAAGGATTGGAATTCAAACATGTATTCGTTGTCTCCATGGTGGACCAGCGTTTTCCTACGCGTGCGCGGAGCGAAACGATTCCACTGCCGGATGGCCTTGTGCAGGAGCGTTTGCCGGAAGGTGATCTGCACCTGGAAGAAGAGCGTCGGTTGTTTTATGTGGCGCTTACGCGTGCGAAAGAAACGTTGGTCCTCACAGGGGCATCGCACTATGGCGGCGCGCGGCAGAAAAAACCATCCTCGTTTTTGGAGGAGG
>DASTLG010000100.1:0-8304 GCA_035715245.1 Patescibacteria group bacterium | reverse complement strand
TTGATTTTTTTCTGCATCTGGATTCACATCTAAGCGCCATTATTTCTCATTACGGCTCGCTCACGTACGTTCTCCTCTTTGTAATTATTTTTTGCGAAACCGGTTTTGTGGTCACGCCATTTTTGCCGGGTGATTCATTATTGTTTGCCGCTGGAACGTTCGCCGCTCTGCATTCGCTTTCTCTTTGGATTCTCTTTTTGATTTTGGTGTTTGCCGCGATCCTTGGGGATACGATCAATTACTGGATCGGCCGGACAATCGGACATAGAATCGTGGAGAGTCGGACGCGCTGGATCAGCCAAAAAGGCATGGAACGAACGAATCTTTTTTTTGCGAAACATGGCGGCTTGGCGATTTTTTTGGGGCGTTTTGTTCCAATCATCCGGACATTTATTCCGTTTATCGCCGGATTTGGCAGTATGAAATATCGACGATTTCTGGCGTTTAATGTGATTGGCGGAACGCTTTGGGTTTCGCTCTTTCTCTTCGGCGGATTTTTATTCGGCAATATCCCAATCGTAAAAAAGAATTTTTCATTCGTTATTTTGGCGATTATTGTGATTTCGCTTATTCCGGTGCTGATTGAGTTTTGGCATGCGCGGAAATCACAGACAGATGTCAAAAAATAAAAGAGATGACAAATGCATGAGGTTATGATAATAATTGTCGGAAATTGCGGAAGGCGGCCAAGTCTTTCGCAAAAAGCCAGGAAATATAAGCGTGCATCATCGAGCGCGCCCGGGTGGTGGAACTGGTATACACGAAGGACTTAAAATCCTTTGCCCACAAGGCATGCGGGTTCGATTCCCGCCCCGGGCACCATGAAGAACTCGCTCTCGTTGGAGCGCGTTTTTCGTTAATGGGAATTAGTCACAAAACAGCAAACAGTTGGTCTAGTCGCACGGTTGACTTTCATCCTGTTTCATGTATTATAGTATTGGCTCCGAAATTAGCCGGAAAGGGGAACCATGGCTAGCAACGGTGCAGGTAACTCTCCAGTGAAGGAAATGCTTTGGATCGCCTTCTGTTCCTTTGCTGGCCTGGCTGTCAGTAACTTCTTTTATCAGTTCACAGACCGCGCTCCCAATTGGTGGGTAGCCGCAGAAAGGAGCTACTACCAATTCGTGGCGATCGCTCTGTTCGCGGGGCTCATGATTCCGAAGATGCGTCGCTTGAAGTCCAAACAGTGATCAAAGCTGCTATCGAGCCCTTGGGGCTCTTTTTTAAATTCAAAAAATCTACGGCGAAAATATAATTTTCACTGAGCAGGTGATCGCTAACGCGGTAAGCGCCCATTGAATCCAAAGCTGGCTCGATCGTTCTTTCATGGTTAATCCCATCCAAGATCCAGCAGCTAAGCCGAGTGCCGCGAACAGCCATTCATGCCATCGGATTACGCCGAAAGAGGCAAATACAAAAGTTGCGGAAAGAGACATGAAAAATCCGGTTGCGCGCGCGATGCCTAGGGTCGCTTCTTGCGACAAAGGAAAATAGCTTTTCGAGAGCATGTTCATGAACATGCCGAATCCGCCGCCGAAAAATCCGCCATAAACCGCGAGGGGAATGCCCGCGAGGATAAGCAGGGATTTTGCATGCGCTATCGGCTTGAGATGGATCTGCCGGAGGAGGAATCCGAATGCAAGAATGCCGATCGTTATGAAAGCCGCGATAAAAAGCAGAATGGTTTGGCTGATCTGGACAGCGAGATACGCGCCAATGCCGCCGAAACAGAAAGCGATTATCCAAAATGGAAGAGCGCGCTTCCAAAGATCTAATGACTCATGCCGAAAAAAGACAAGCATTGCGGTGAATTCTTGGACGATCGCGCCGGCGCGCATGGTTGCGATAGCCGGGAGGATTGGCATGCCGGTTACGACGAAAAAGGGGACAAGTACCAAGCTCCCGTTTCCCATGATGGATGCGTAAAATCCTACGGCTAAACTTAAGATACCGAGGAAAAAAAGAAAAACCGTAGTCGACATATCCATTCAGGAGAATATATTACAGAAATCATAGAGGAATTTTCAAAAAAAACAAGAGCCCAACGACGTCGCGGACGTTATTTTCAATCATAATCCGGGTTTTATCTTAGCCAAAAAAGCTAGTCATACGCTTGACATGAAGCGTTTTTTTTGTTATTTTCGCCCATTGCATCGCGGCCTCGGTTTTTGGAAAGAACGTGTTGACGCCCTCAGCGGGCAGGAGGAATCGATGCCGGTCCTTCACATTGGCGCGTGGCACCGCAAGCGCTTCGTACGCATCTACATCAACGAGCTCCTGGATCATCCGCGATGGAAATACCGCGGCCTCGCCCAAGGGCGCAAGGAACGCCTCGAGAGCGGCCGCATGTCGCTCTGTCCGTATTTCTGGATGGTGCTCCTCAGTCTCTTCTTCTACTGGCCGGTCATGCGCCCCTGGCGCGCGATCAGTGCTTGGTGGGCAAAGAAGAGCTGGCACTTTCGGGAGGTCGTGTCTTTCATCCTGTCGCTCTTCTACATAATCGGGTTTTTTGGTGGTTTGTTCATCGCCCTGAGTGTGAGAGATGCTCGAGATGAACGGAGGGCTGCCATCGCGAAGGCAAAGCTCGATCGTGAGCACGAAATATGGCGGGCCGATATTCTAAAGGAACGCGCTGTCAGCTATTTATTCTTCGCGCTCGGCAGGGAAGAATACAATAACCTCGGCGGGACGGAGCGCGAGCTCAAGATCCGCGAGATCTTTCCCCTTTTTCAGTGGGCGGACACAATGCCGAGATTCTTTCTCGAAGACGAGGGCATGACCGCTCTCCTGAATATGGATTCGCGCACACGCGCAAGCGCATGCGCGGAAGTCGAGGCGATGATGAAAGTCCTCGTGTCAAAGGACGCCTCAAATTTCTCCTGGACTTACTCGTATCGCGATCTCCAGGAACTCAAGCAATTGCCGGCGTTGGAGCGCGACAGCCGTATGAAGCATTTGGCTCAGGTTGCCAGTTGGGCCGCACGCACAAAGGTCGATCTGGGACATTCGTACAGCTATGTCGAGATGCGTGAACGAGGGTACCTCTTTGGGCCGAAATTCGAAGAGGGCCTGACTCTGCTCAAGCGTCGAAACGATCTGAACCAGAGGCGTGAGCATGTGCGGGTGGCGCTCAACGTCCGTAACTTAGAAGATCTGGAGAAGCGGTTCCCGCTTTCGTTTGAGGTGGATCTTTCGGAGCTGGATAAGACCGAGCGTGCGCTCGCGGCCGCTGAAGCCGAGGTTGCGCGTATCGAAGCCGCTAAGACGCCGGCAGCAACACCGACGAATTATCGTCGAGCCTTCGTGTCTGCCAGCTTGAACGCCGCCGTATTCGCGCTCTTCATCTGTTTTATTCTCGGGGTGCTTCGCTTCCGGCGCTCTGCCCTGTGGCGTGACACCCGATCGCTCATTGCCGCATTCTACAAAGCAAAGAAGGAGCGCGTGTGTCCGTTCCTTGAATTCGAGAAGGATCCGCCGCCGAACGATCATCCGTTGGCATAGGATCCGCCTTCCATCCACTCCGGTCTTGTCCTGCTCGGGACTTGGCCGGAGTTTTTTTGTTTCACGCGCTCCACGAGGTCCGTTTTCGTTTTTTCTCCAGCCAGGCATGAAGGTCCTTTAACGATTTCGTATTGATAATATCCTTTTTTGCCGCCCACCCACGGCGTGCAATCGCTTCGCCGAGCGGAATAAAGGAAAAATGATCCGGGTCATGGGCATCTGTGTCGATCACAAGGGAAACGCCGGCTTGGACGGCCGCGCGGACCTGTTTATCCATCAAATCCGAACGATCCGGATAACAATCGATCTCCAGGGCCACACGAAATTTTTTTGCGGCGGCCAGGACTTCGTCAAAGTCGAATGCATACGGATCGCGTTTTCCAATAAGTCGGCCCGTTGGATGGAACAAACAATCGACATTCGGATTTTGAAGCGCGTGCACAATGCGTTTTGTCATTTCTTGTTTATCCATAGCAAACCCGGAATGAATGGAAACTCCGACCCAATCTAATTCGGCGAGAACGCGGTCATCTGCATCCAGCGACCCATCTGCGTGAATATCAACTTCTGATCCTTTTAAGAGACGGCTGTAGATTCTTCGATCGAGCGTTTTGTTCAATTTGTCGATTTCTTTTCCTTGTTTTTTTATGTGCGGTTCATCTAGGCCGTTGATAAACGCGAGCGCCTTTGTGTGATCCGTGATCGCGATATACTCCAATGTTTGTTTTTTTGCCGCTTGGGCCATTTCTTTGATTGATGCATTCCCATCTGTCCATTCGGTTTGTGTCTGGAGATCGCCCCTTACGGATCGGTAGGGGAGCAGACGCGGAAGTTTGCGGGCGAGAGCGGCTTCGATTTCGTCCGCGCCGATGCGTAATTCCGGAGGTGGCGTGTCCATGCCGAGTTTTTGATAAATTTCTTCTTCGGTTTTACAGACGATAAGTTTTTTTCCACGGAATAATCCGTATTCGTTCAATTTATATCCTTTTTTGATCGCCCGTTCGCGAAGGAGAACATTGTGATGTTTATCTCCGGTAAAATATTGGAGTACGGCCCCGTATTTCGCATCCGGGACAACGCGCAAATCGGCATCAATGCCCATAATCAGCCGAACCGATGATCGCGTCTTTCCGCGCTCATGGATTGATAAGACTTCCGGCAAATGGGTGAAAACCTCCATCACACGATCCGCATTCTCCGCGGTCGCGATCAAATCAATGTCGCCGATGGTTTCTTGTTTTCGCCGCAGTGAACCGGCATACAGGCATCGTTTGACTCCAGGAACCGCGCTCAGTTCTTTTACGATCTGATCTGCGACCGGCAGAACTGAACCAAGCAGCTGCCGGCCGCTGGATTTTTTGAGAAGCGATAATCCGCGTGCTATCCGCTCTTCGCTTTTTTCCCCAAAACGCGGGAGCGCTCTTACTTTATGCTCCGCAAGAGCTTTTTTCAGATCCGTCAGATTTTTTACTTTCAGATTTATCCAAAGCTCCTGAATGTTTTTTGGCCCCATACCTTCGATTTGCGCGAGTTCCCAAATAGCGACCGGAAATGTTTTTTTGAACTGTTCATATTCTTTTATATGTCCGGTTCGAAAATATTCGTCGATTTTTTCCGCAATACCCTGCCCAATGCCGGGAAGCTTTTTTAATCCCTTGATGCCGTCACGTCTCCACGTTTCTTCGATCTGATTTCCCAGACCGAAAACAGCCTCGGAGGCGAGTTCATAGGCGCGCGGTTTAAAGGGAACATCATGCATCGCGTGCCAATAAGAAAACTCGAAGAGTATGTGAGAAAGGAATTCGCTGGCAGACATAAGCGATCTTAGTGTACCAGAAAATAAAAAGCCCCGTTGAGGACGGGGCGACGCGCTAGAGGGCGCGAATGTGCTGATTGAAATGAGCGGTGGCCAGCCAAAACGGGCGAGGGAGCCATCGGCCGAAGCGGCGCCGGAAACGAGAGAACGTTGTAAGATAGGCGACCTTCTTGCGCTTGAGCTCATCGGTCGCAAAACAGCCGAGCTCGTCTACGATGTCTCCCAAGAACGCGGCCACATTGTGAAGCGTGGACTGTTCCTGTTCATGAATGAGCCTGGCCATGGTTCCTCCTCCAGAAGAACAGAGAAGTGTACGTCGTCTCATCGTAATCGTCAACGTATGGTGGACCGAGTTAGTCATGTCGCGAGTTTCGCGCGAATGAATTCGATCACACGGCTCCTGACCTCCGGGTCATTGGGATCGGTGTCCCTATTAAAACCAGCAACGGTCAAAATACCGCTCTCCGGATTGATGGCCGACTCTCGAATCAGCCAGAGTCGTTCTGTTTTCCAGCGTCTGCCGAGAAGCCACCGAGTGGCTCTGATGGTTCCATCTGGTTGCTCCATGAAATCAGAAAATTCGATGCCGTACCGAAAAGCGAACCATGCTTTGATTCGAGCTGTGAGTGATTCACCCTCCTGATTAGTCCAGGTGACCAGGGCCCATTTTTTATTGTCTTGAATGGACGCGGGCTCACCTAAATCCTGCAAGGCAACCGTCCAATCTGAAATAAGCCAGCCGAACCAGTGTGGAGATTTCGAATATTGGCCGATAACGCCCTTGGAAAAAGGAATTTTAAATTCATTTTGCCTGTTTCGTCCGGAGCGCGGTTTTTCGCCTTCAGGGTGGAACTCCCATCGGAGGCTAAATGGTCCGGGCCGCGGACGTTCGGGAGGCGTGCCTTGAAGGACGCCTTTCCAGCCGGGCAAATCAACGTTGATAAAACAGCGTCCGAAAGTTTGCTGGGTTTGAATAAGATTTCTCATTTCCTGGATCGGATCTTTAACCTGAATCCGAGAAGAAGCGAAAATAGGTTCGACAAAAAGCGTTCCTTTCAGCGGATTTTCGAGTTGCGTATCCTTGATGACTCGCGCGAGCGTGATTTCTCCGGGCTTGGGCATATCTCCGTGGTAGAGTCGATCCAGGAGGACTAATTTTTTTCGGGGCGGCGTTTCCGGATCAAATAAAATCCGGCCTTTGAGCGGTGTTTTATCTTCATGTCCTTCGTTGGGCTTCCAGATGACTCTGAGCGATTCGGGCACGTTCTTCTTCTTTCTTTGTGAAGGGCGCTTTTGAAGAAAAAATTTCTCAAAATTTGTCTATGTTAAACACAGAAATTTCGTTTTGTCAATCGTGGAATGCTTTCGCTCTGTGTTGGATGTGAAAAAAAAGCCCGCCGGTCAGACAGACCCGGCGGGGCAGAATTGTGAAGTTAGTCTTTCTTGAGCTCATCCTTGAGGCCGCCACCGATTGCGGCCTGGAGCTGCTGCATCAGATCGAGGATCGCCACTGGATCGGTCGTATTTAGTGCCGGTTCTGTCCAGATCGCGTCCTCGCCGGCGCGTCCGAACACGTACCTATGAGTCGATCGCTCGTCAGGACTGAGGCTGTGGTAACCTTCGCGGTGGTTATCGAGTCGCGACATGATCTCCGCCTTGACCTTGTCTGATGCGTAGAATCGGACTGGCCCATGCGGGCAATGGCGGAGCGAGATCCATCTGTCGTGATAGGAATTGATCGACACTTCTTTCCACGGATCGATGACAAGCCAGAAGGAAAATTCCCGTTCTGGCTCCGGGTCCGTGGATGCCTCGATAAAGTACAGCGGCGGATCATAGAACATTGAGCCCTGCTCCATGATCCGCGCCGCCTCCTTTAGGCTGTGCTCGTACAGCACGGCATGCGGATGGCCGAGTTCCTTTGCGGCGCGCGTAATTGCCTCGTAGAAGGCGAGTGGCCGATGTGGATCAAACTCGCTCCATCGTCCGTACGAACGCAGCAGGTTCTCACGGGCGAGGAGATAACTCGCCGAGCCTTCGTCCTTCTTCTTTTCGAGCCACTGGCCGATGATCGGATAGTGCTTTGCAAGGTAACGTTCCCAGGCGTCACGGAGCATGTTGGCCGACGGACGATCGACATAATCCGCGCATCGAATGATCCACGTCAGGAAGCCTGCATTGCGCTCGCAGACGAGCCAGTTTTTCATCGACCCTTCTGCCTTCAGGAACTCGGCGCTCGCGAATCGCCGAATGAGCGGCTTGAGTGATTCGAACGAGGGCCAGAGATTGTAGTACAGCTCTTGCCCAACATCCGGACGCTGAATTGCCGCCTCGATCACGTCCATGAGGAGGTGCTTGTGCCCGTTCGGGCAAATCAGCTCTCCTTTTTCCGTGGCGATGAGCTTGGGACACCGCCCGTTTCCGTGCTTCGCGTTGCACACAACCGCCCCGTCTCGCTCTCGTGCTTTCGGTCTTTCGGGCCGCTGATGCGCCTTCGGCATACTGGGCCTCCTCTCTTTACCGGCGTGATTGCCGGTATAAAAGTGCGCTACGCATTTAGCATTTTTTTGCCATTTGGTCAAGCCTTTGCTTCGTGATCCAATCGCGTATGATCGCTTCCTGATGCGGTTTGATTAAATTGCACCATGATTCTGGATGCGCGTTTTCTTCCGCGTGGTACTCATCAAGCGACATCCATTTGATTTTTTCAATTTCTCCGTCAGAGAAATGCAGATCGCTTGTGTGCCCATGAAACGGATAGATATACCGAGCAGAGCGTTTTGTTTCTTCGACAAGAAATAATTTGTTGGGATCGGGAAAAATACCGACTTCCTCTTCTAGTTCTCGGATGGCAGTTTCACGAAAGTAGAACCGACGGGGACTTTTCCGCCAAACATCGTCTGCCATTTGCCGGGGCTTCCCTTTAGATGTTCAGAGCGTTTAGAAAAACAAATCTGTCCAAGCTGGTTGATGAGCCAGATCGTGCC
>DASTLG010000099.1:0-2846 GCA_035715245.1 Patescibacteria group bacterium | reverse complement strand
CGGACCTGTGGAATTTAATTGGAATCAGATCGATGATCAGGTTTTGATTAAATCCGATGGATTCCCGACCTATCACCTCGCGGCGATGTGTGATGATCATGACATGGAAATTTCGCATGTCATTCGCGGTGAAGAATGGCTTTCGAGTCTGCCGAAACATTTATTTATTTATGACGCGTTCGGATGGACGCCGCCGCAATTTGCGCATCTGCCGCTTTTGCTGAATCCGGATCGATCTAAGCTTTCAAAGCGTCAGGGCGATGTGGCGGCCGAGGATTATCTGGCAAAAGGATATGTGCCGGATGCGCTGATCAACTTTTTGGCGCTCCTTGGCTGGAATCCGACAAGCGATCGCGAAATTTATTCGCGTAATGAGCTTGTTGCCGCATTTGATCTCACGAAAGTGAATAAAGCCGGCGCGATTTTTAACACGGAAAAATTAGACTGGCTGAATGCGCATTATTTAAAATCCATGTCAGAAAGCGATTATCTAAGCACGGTTCGTCCATGGATTACGCAGTTGAGCGATGATCCGGCTTTTATTGATCGTGCATGTTTATTGGTTCGTGATCGGCTGACGATTCCGGCAGAATTGCCGGCCTTGGTTGGATTTTTATTTCAGCCTCGGCTTTCCATGGATCCGAAAATCATTCCTTGGAAAAAACAATCTAAAGAAGAGGCGATCGAACGATTGGTCGCCGTGCGCGAATTTCTTGCGGGGAGAGCGGAAGGAGATTTTGATTCAGTCCAAACAATGGAAAAAGAAATCCGCGCCTGGATTCAGGAAAAAGGATGGGGAAATGGAGATACGCTTTGGCCTTTGCGTGTCGCGCTTTCCGGACAAGCGCAATCGCCAGGTCCATTTGAACTCATGGTTGCCTACGGAAAAGAGCGAAGCCTGGCCCGTATCGACGACGCGATCGCGTTTCTGGCATAATAGAGTCAATGCAGGGAGGAAAACGGGTGCTCGCGAGCATAACCGCGGTGTGGATGCTTTTCACGCCGGTTGTTTCGTATGCGGATGACAGTACGATCTTAAATACCGTGGACACGGGAACGGCCGGATTAAAAGATGAAGTCGATTCATTGAATTCACAATTAAAACAAAAAGAATCGCGAGTGAATGAATTGGATGCGACGATCTCGCAATACAAACAGAAGATTGCCCAGAATGAATCAGCGGTTGCATCGCTTCAAAATGAGGTCGGTCTTTTGGATAACCGGATTCAGGAAAAACAGCTTGCGACAGAAAAAACGCGTGAGCAGATGACGATCGCGAGCCTTCGGATTGATTCCCTGAATAAACAGATCGAAATTCAGCAGGCAACCATTGCACGAAGGGAAGATGCGATTGCGGAATATGTCAGGCAAATCGAAGAGGCGGATTCGGTGAGTTTGCTGGACGTGTTTTTAGCGCGCCCGTCTATTTCGCAGTTTTTTGCCCGGCTCGAAGAATTAAAACAAATTGAACAAGATCTGACGGATGCGACGCGTCAGATCAAAGAAAACCAGGCGCAATTAGAAGCAGAGAAAAAAGATCTCGAGCAGCAGCAGAAAGATTTACAGATAAGAAAACAGGAACTTGAAAAAGAACAGACGGATCTTGAACAAGACCGATCGGCAAAAGTTTCTCTCGTTTCTGTCACGCAAAACAAGGAGGAGGAGTTCCAGCGAATTGTTTATGAATTGCGTCAAGAACAGCAATCCATGAGTGATGATATTTCCAATCTAAAAGACAGTGTCAAAGATAAATTAGATTCCGTGGATGACGCGCTGGCGCGGGGAGATGTTTTGCTTGATTGGCCGATTCCGGTGCGGCAGGGGATTTCTGCGCGTTTTCATGATCCGGATTATCCGTTCCGCCGATTTTTTGAACATCCGGGCATTGATCTGCCCACGCCTGTTGGGACGCCAATCCGAGCGGCGGCTGGCGGATATGTGGCATGGAATAAAACAGGAAAACAATACGGAAATTACGTGATGGTCATTCATCCGGGCGGTATTGCGACTGTTTACGGCCACCTTTCCCGATTTGCGGCAAAAGCGGATACGTATGTCGAACGCGGCGACATCATTGGTTATTCCGGAGGCCAACCTGGAATGCCGGGCGCAGGACTTTCCACGGGTCCGCACGTGCATTTTGAAGTGCGGCAAAACGGAATCCCGGTGAATCCGGAGAATTTTCTGACGAGTTTGGATTGAGTTAACCATCTCTTGACCAAGTGCCAAAAAAGGCGTATAAAGCCAGGCTGTCCTTTTTTCAGGATGGGGCCGCTCTGCGGAAAAACCCGACGGATGACCGATCAGGCGTCGAGACTGCTTTCCTCGCGCATCGCGCGTAAAAGCGCCGACCCTCAACCTGCTAGATCCGTGATCCTGAGGAAAGGACCTCCCTCGGCAACGGGGGAGCTTTTTTAACACGAATCAGAAATTCGGTTCACTTGATCAATTCAGGAAACTAAGTCAAACTCTGGCCGCGAACGCAGGAGGTCTTCATGGGTGAGACCGAATTCCGATATGTGAGGAGTTTTGCCACAAATTTGATCGCGCAAGCGGTTGAGTCAGGAAAAGCGATCAATCTGGAACTTTTTGACGGCCGCCGCGTGACCGGCGTGATCACAAGGTGCCCGGTCGATTCCTGTGAGAGCTATATGGTGCAAGGCGAGATGATCCCTCGTGAAACAATCGTCGCCGTCATCGAATAGATTTCTGCCCTCATTGAGGGCTCTTTTTTATCCCGAACATTTCTCTAAAATTGTTTCGAGCGCTTCTTCAAGTTCTCGCATGGTTGTCACGCGGACCAGTGTTGATCTGATTTCTTTTGCGCCGTGGACCTGTTTGAAATA
>DASTLG010000098.1:0-21076 GCA_035715245.1 Patescibacteria group bacterium | reverse complement strand
TGATGGACCGGGCGCTCGATGACATCCGCATCCGAACCGTCGGATTCCAGGAACTGGCAAGCACCGCAACGCGCGAGGCGGCCGAGCATGTTCTGCGGTCTGCAGATAGCCAGAACTTTGATGCGGCGTGCGAGGCGTGTGACCAAGTGTTTGAGAATGGTCTGGAAGGCCTCCCGCCATTTGATCCGAATAAGGCCTGATTCGTCCTTTTTCTCCTGCTCCGATTTATCGGAGCATTTTTTGTATCATCTCGAAACATTCATAAAAAGCTTCTCCCATGCGGATCCATCCTGATTGACAATCGGCCTTTTTTCTGCCAAGATCCGCTGATGGTTTTCATCAAACCCTCGCGTTCTTTTCAAATTCAACCCAGGGGAAAGCATGAGCCAGGAAATCGGCCTTGTTCCCAAGTCCCGAACCCTCACGAAATTGACCGAAGGCCAGCGCGGCTTGGCAGATCTTGTTCAAGAAGCGCGAAAAGCCCAGGGCAAGGATCCGAAGAAATTCGCCTATCCGAATTTGTTAATCAGGAGCTTCAAGAATCCATGTGAGTTATTCAACTGCTCAGCAAAGCATTTTGAAGCTTATTCAGGAGAAGCATTCAAGGTAGCTAGCGTGGGCAGTCTCGTAATATTTTATTTTTGCGTGTTGAACTTAGGAGGCTTTTGGTTCATACTCCTTCCCTTCGCACTCGCGCTTCTCTACTCGTTCGGGATTGCACCGAGGATCAATCGTCTCGTAGCTTGGTCGGCGCACAAAAAAGAATTCAAAGCGGCGGAAACTGAAGTGCTTGCCCTGCCGCCCGAGGATCTGCTCGTTCCCTATCTCCAGGGCGAGCTCGCGCGCGTTCGGGATGCCGCACTTGGAGCAAAATCACCTCTGCGGACACTCGAAACTGCGATCAATACGCGCGCCGAAGAAATCGAGAGCGCCACGCATGAGATCAAGGTTGAGCTGGAACGTCTGCACGATGATACGTCCGGCATGCAACTGCTTCTCACGCAGGACCTTGCAGAAGGCGCGCGGCGGCGGACCGCCCTGGAACAAAAGCGCGAACGCGTTCTGGATTTGATCGCCCGCGCCACGGCATATTACAACCTGATCGATTCCAAGATCCAGGGTCTTTCTCCGCTCATGCACGCGCGCCGCGTGCACGACCGCATGGCCCAGGCGATTAGCGATGCTGAGGAAATCGTCGGACGCGCTGACGAGATCATGAACCAGGCGATCCAGTCGATCTGCGCGGATTCGGATCACCTCCAGGAGCTCGCGGCCAAGGCCGCCCAAGAAACCGCTGAGCACGTTCTGCGAAAGGTCAGAAGTCAGGATGCGGAATTTGATTCCGCCTTCCAAGCGGCCGATCAGATTCTTGAAAAGAGCGCAAAGCTCATCCCGGAATTCGGCGAAACACCCTAGGAGGCAGCCATGCCTGCACGCACCGTTCGCATCATCTGCCGCGGAGTTACCTCCGAACACAAGCCAGCTCTTCCTGAACCAGGCATCGAGGCAGATATTTCGGTTCATTCGCCTCCAGGAGCTCAAATGATTGGCGTGGAGCCGCTTGCGTGTCCACATAACGGCGGCGGACACAGCGAGTACTGTCTCGCCTCGGGCGCGACTGGCAAGGATCGACCCATCTGCCCGTACTCGTTCGATTTCCCGTACATCCAGAATTTCGATCACGACTGGAAACCGCCTGTCGCCATTCAATCGGCGCTGGACGCGATCGTCGCGGAAAACAGTCAGCCGTCCAATTCCGACGAGAAGCGCTCACCGTCACGGAAAAAGCGGTAAACAAGAGACGCTTTCTTGCGAGCCACTGGCTCGCTTTTTTTATTGCCGGTATTGCAATGCTTCTGCGACGTGCGGCATGCCGACTAAATCTTCACCAGCCAAATCCGCGATCGTTTGGCTGACTTTTAGAAGGCGGAAATAAGCACGTGCGGACAAACGATAATGATCAACGGCATGCTTTAATAAATCACGCGCTTCGCCTGAGAGATGAATCAGCCGACGGACTTGATCGCTCGATAATTCGGCATTGGTTTGAAGGCCTAATTCAGAAAAACGCCCTGTCTGACGCTCACGTGCGGCATCAACGCGCTTCCGAATGTCTGCACTGCATTCAGCCGGCGCAATTTCCGTGAGTTCCTGCGTTTTGACTTTAGGCACTTCGATAAATAGGTCCAGCCGATCTAAAAGCGGACCAGAAAGCCGCTTTCGATATTTCAAAATCTGGACCGGCGAACACGTACAAGCCGCATCGCCATCCGTCAAAAATCCGCACGGACATGGATTCATGGCCGCGAGCAGGATAAATCGTGCCGGGAAGGTTACACTCCCCTGCGCCCGGCTCACGGTAACAAATCCATCTTCAAGCGGCTGACGCAAACTTTCGATCACGGTGCGCGGAAATTCCAAAAATTCATCTAAAAATAAGACACCGCGATGGGCGAGCGAAATTTCTCCTGGCCGCGGCACAGTTCCGCCGCCGACAAGCGATGGTGTGCTTGCGCTATGATGCGGCGCGCGGAACGGGCGCTCTAAAATAACGCCATCTTCAGGCAACAAGCCAGCAACTGAATGAATGCGCGTTGTCTGTAAAGCCTCTTCCGGACGCAAGCGCGGCAAAATTGAAGGGAATGACCGCGCGAGAAGCGTTTTTCCAGATCCTGGCGGACCTTGCATAAGAATATTATGTCCGCCGGCGGCCGCAATTTCGAGTGCGCGGCGCGCCTGCGCCTGACCGCGAATTGCAGAAAAATCTAATCCTTGAGGCGCAAATAAATTTTTCGAAAGTTCACGCGCTGGTTCAGCAGAGAGCAGATGCTTCGCGAGCAGATGATCGATCACCTCGCGAAGCGTTTGGGCCGGCAAAATCGAGATCCCAGAGACAAGCGCCGCCTCCTTTGCATTCGCAAAAGGTAAAATCAATTCTTCTATCCCAGATTCTTTTGCCAAAAGCGCAAAGGAGAGCGCTCCATGAATCGGCCGCAATGAACCATCAAGTCCGAGTTCACCGGCAAACATTCTCCTTTTTAAGCTCAATTCCGGCAAATCACCTTGTGCAACCAGGATCGATAAAGCAATGGGAAGATCAAACGGCGTGCCGGTCTTTTTAAGATCCGCCGGCGCAAGATTAACTGTCACCCGTGTCCGAGGAAACGGCGTATCTGAATGCTTCATGGCACTCCGCACCCGTTCACGCGCCTCCTGAATCGCTGTATCCGGCAATCCGACAATCACAAACGCGCCCAACCCAGGCGAGATATCCGCTTCCACATCAACTGGATAGGCTTCGAGACCAAGAATGGAAGCTGTGAGAATGTGAGAGGCCATAAAAATATCGGAGCAAGATCAATCTCGCTTCTCTAGATCTAAGAATTTTTTCTTTCTTCTCTACTCCGTTCCATATCCTTTTAGTCTTGTCCAGAGGATTTTGATTCAAAAATAGCTCGACCTTATCGAGCTGCACAAACCTATTTTATCAACTTACGTTAAACCGGATCTGATCGAATCCAAATTTGAACGAAAATACTGTTTTAAATTTTCGTAGGACAATTGCGTTTCCACCTCTTCTAACTTGACCCAAACCGGCTGATCTCCCGGAAATTCGGGACGTTCCTTTTGATTCACGTCTCTTGGTTTTGCTAAAAACATGGCGACTGTCACGGATTTTCTGCTTGCATCTGCGTAATTGTTATCCGGCAAGCGCCGGATTATATCAATTTCAAGGCCGGTTTCTTCCTGAATTTCGCGTCGCATGCATGCTTCAACGGTTTCTCCGGGTTCTACGTGACCTTTCGGGAAGGTCCAGTCTTTGTGATTGCCACGAAATAAAAGAAGAATCTCTGGTCCTGCTTCACCTTCTCGAATCAGAATCGCGCCCGCTTTTTTAATGGATTCTTTCGTTTCGCGGGTTAATTCCTCCCACAGAAAACCAATTCCACCCACCGCAACAGCCGCATCTGCTAAATTCACGGCTGAATGGCCAAACAACAAAAGCCAATCGCGTACATACCCAAACCAGACTCGATCTATCAAGTTTCCAAGAGCCCCTGCAAATAAAACCGCAAGAACGAGGGGCGCGTATCGCCTCTGTTCGCGAAGGGCTCGGGCGAAAAAAAATCCAATCAGAATCAGCACGAGGATGGTCGTCCCAATAATAAGCGGCTGAGGCGCTGGAATATTTGCCAATAATCCGAAATTTCGAAATTGGATGAGTGTAATGACCGCTTGGCCAAACCAAAAACCCGCTACAGCAGGTTTTGAAAACACCACATATTTAACGATTTGATCTGCAATAATGATCAAACCCGCTAGGAAAAACGGCCAAAAAAAGACGTTGTCCCAAATTCGTTTACCGGATTTTACATCTCCTGCGTCAGAGTTTTTTTGCATGAGATACAGGTGGACGAGGTCGGCCGAGCCAACAACCGTTTTTCATCAATTTCTTTTTTGCAGTACTTGCAAATTCCGTAAGCGCCTTTATCAATTGACGCAAGCGCCTTCGCAACGTCCCGAAGCTCGTTCTGCAATTTTGCTCCAATAGAAATTTCGTCCGCTAAATCAGATGCTTCGATAGAGTTGTCATCTTCTGAATCGCCTCCGGTTTCCGGAAAATCAACCTTAAAAACCGCCGTGTTTTTTGGGTCTTGTTTGCTGAAATCTTCCAAATCCCGTTCCAAGCGGGCGCGTTCTTCCAGCAGGCGCGCTTTCATTTTTTCCAAAAACGTTTTGTTCATACGTAGGGCACAGTGTATAGAAAATACGGCCAAAAAGCAAATTTATATGGATCTTTTACGTGCGCGATCAAGCAAAAAAAATAAATGAAAGATTGAAAAAAATTCCTGAAATTTAAAGAGCGCCACTTGTGCCCCTAATGCGCGATGCGAATAAAAGGCTGTGACGCTCAGGTCACAGCAGAGGTCAGGTTCCGTCGGCGGTCGCGAGAATGCATGGCACCCGCGAAGTTTGCTCGACAGTTATGACACAGAAACGCTGTAACCTAGATAAGGTACTGCTTTTCGACCCAAACCTGGTCTATCCTCCGAAAGCGACAAAGCGCTTTGTGAATGGAGGTAACCCTGAAATTTGCTTTTGTTTTTTTTTCAATGATCGAGCTCGGCTCGATCGGGCTTGAGTTGAAAACTCAACCGAATTTCGTCAAAGACGGAGTTCGGTCTTTTACGCAGTCAAAGAGCGGCGTTCCGCACAAACACGGAACGGACTTGAGCAAGGCTCAAATCTGAGACAATCCTCCGCGGTTCGCGGAGTTCGATGTCTGCCAACGGCAGACGATGGAGCAGCGGTTCGCTTGCTCCGTTTAAAAAGAGGAAAGAACGAGGAGGTAGGAAGGAGCGGACTGGCGGCTTTCATACCGCCATGGTTCTTGTTGAACCTATCCTCAGAATAGCATTTTTTGGACGTCCGTTCAATGCTCGATTGTGAATAAGTAGATTTCTCTGCTAATTCTTGTGAAAAATTTTTGATTAAAATTATCCACATATTGTGTGGATAAAAAATAGAACTGTGGATAACTACAAAAAAGTCGCCCCTTACAGAGCGACAGAAAGTTTTTACGAATAAATTTCCGTTGTCAGGATGCCTGATTCGTACAGTTCCTCGATCAAGCGCCGCTGATCAGTATTGGCGGCCAAGAGCTTTTCTTTAATGGCTTCTCCGGACAGCGCCGCCCCGCCTGTTTTGTCATTCACGCGATGCAAAGCATCGAAGACATCTGCAATCGCGAGAATACGCGCACAAAGCAGGATGACCACTTTGGTCCCTTCAGAATACTCGTGAAGGCTTGGCGGAATGTTCTGCGGATAGCAGTTCACCTGGAAACGATGATGGAGAACGACAATTTGAGCCGTAAAATCAAATCGACCGGCCAAAAGACGATAGCTGTCGTTCACATGCCGAAGCATTTCGATGGAATCAGCTTCACTCCACCCGGATACCTTATCGAGCGTTGCCGGATTTGTGAGCGCTTTGCCAACATCATGCAAAAGGCCAGCATAAAACAGCGCTTTTTCATCTTGATGCATGAATTTGCCAATACGGCGCGCCAAAATGGCCACGCGAATGCTGTGTTCATAGTGCGGCAGGGTTTCCCGTTTGGTTTTTAAAAGACCAAGAAACCGCTCAATATCTTCCTGTTGTTCCGGCACAATCCCAAGTTCGGCATAGGCTTGCACCAGACGTGTCTCGAGCGGGATGGCCGGATCCAGGTAATTGGAAAACCGGGTTTGCGGCCGAAGCGGCAGATGACTCATGCGCACACTCCTTAGCGCCTCAACTGAACGCGCGTCACGTGCGGATATGGATCAGCCTCATAATCATGAACAAACACAACCGGAATCGGTTCCCGATGCGGAGCATCCTGCACAGACGCGCGCGTTTCCGGCGCGAGATGATAATTCGTCGCCCAGAATTTCTTTTGCGGGTCATCTTCCGCACAAAGCAGACACGCCTGCGGATAAATTCCGATGATAAATCCGCGCATTTGCGGGTGGGCGGCAAACCGGCGATCACGGTCACGTTCGATTGCATTAATCCGATCTGAGAGCGGCAGAGACAAGCATTGCCCGTCATCCCAGAGCCGAACCCAGCGATTCAGATCAGCCTTTTTTGGAAGCGCACAGACGGAACTAAAGAATGCCTCCGCAATCTGTCGAAACGAGCGAATGGGCCGCACTTCGAAAAACGCACGGACACTTCCCTTTTCGATCGGTTCGCTGTGCAGAAATGCATCCATGTGCTCCGGAAAATCGAAATCCGTACTGACCCGGACTTCAATCGTCCGCCTTAAGTACCGGCCGCGAAATCCAGTGATCAGAAAATCGGTTCCCTGATTTTTCCACGCCCGGCTATAGGCCGTGGCACAGCCGAAATCCGTGAGCGCTTGCCGCAAAAGCTGGTCGAAAGGATTCATCTCACCCTCCTGGTTTCTCCTTATTTCTTGTCGAAAGAACGCTCTTCTTTAGCATGAAAAAGACAATCCGTCAAAGATCTGCGGCTTAATTATTCAAAACACACAGCAAGTGCGTTGTTCAGCGATCCGATCAAAATGCCCTCAAAGCTTATGGACGAAGATGATGTACTGCCAAGGAATAATCGTTCAAGCATACGGCCAGAGATATAGGCCTGCGGTTTCATCCGCTGGCACGACTTCGGAGGATTGATCATCACACTCGGAGAGCTAGACGCACTGCCAATGACAATCTGATTCGGTTCAACATCGATTTCGCCGTATCGGGTACTTGATCGTTTTCCAAAATTAGATCCAGTTCCTAAGGAAAGAATCTGTTCTTGGCTCATGGTTCCGTCCGGCATCGTGTCTGCCGTGTGATTCGTGAGACCAAATCCGCCGAGCATTCGCCGGACCTCGTCTTCTGTCATCGGCTCAGCTAAAGAAAGCGAGATGCGTTCGGGTTCAAAATTCGGCTGAAATTGAATACTTATATGCGCCGGCTTGATTCCAGAAGTCTGAAACGGAAGATCATCCAATCCCAATTGCTCTAGTAACGCAATCGCATACACGGTCGAACTCGCATTCGGAACTAAATTAAGACTCACATCCGCTTGCTCAAGGTTTTTATTCGAAGCGCCAGGCCATGGAATCGTGGTCATGATGATCTGATGATTTACATAGCCAGTAACCTGTTTCGCATCCGGCGTAACTGCATTCGGAAAAAGATTTGCCGGATCGATCCAAAACGCGAGCGGCGCATTCCAATGACCATCTGCCCAGTCCATCTGCTCCAAATAACGCGTGCGCCGATTGCCTTTTGGCAAGGTACGATCTGCGATCAAAGCAACCAGCCCAATCGTTTCACGGACTTGCGTATCTGGTGCGCGCCATCGAGGAACAAGTGCGTAATAGCGCCATTCAAACTGATCAAAATAGGCGCCCAAAATCACCGGCCAAGATGAGCGGCCGGAAAGCGCCGATTGCCACGGCGCCGGCAAAAGCGAGCGCTCTTCCGATGTGAGCAGAGATTGGGCCGCGCGCGGTGACGTTGAGATCAGTAATCCGGTTTGTTCAGGTAAGGAAAACGAACCATTCAAAAGCCACCATAAGGTCACAAGCGCCAAACTCAAAAAAAGCAAAACAGCTCCGCCAAGCAAAAGCCAGCGCGCCCCAGAGTTTGATGAAACACCAAAACTCATAATGGTGCTCTTAGATTCAGATTGGATAATAAGCCGTTCCATTAGGAACTTTTGAGTTTAATGCTTTCGCGGGCCACGCTCTCGAAGCGGCCGCTCATCGCGCGGGGTTGGTTTGTAATCTGGAGAAAGGCGTTTTATGGAGAGATTCAATCGTCCCTGAGAATCGATTTCGTACACCACCACTTTCACGACTTGGCCAATCTTCACCACATCGTCAACTTTCGCCACACGCTGAGGCGCGAGTTCGGAAATATGCACCAAGCCTTCAACTTTCGGAAGAATTTCCACAAACGCGCCGAAGTCCATAATGCGCGTAACCGGCCCCTCGAAAATTTCTCCGGGTTTTACTTCACGCGTCAATTGTTTGATCCAATCAACCGCGGCGCGCATGGATTCCGGATTTACGGACGTGACCATGACCAACCCGTCATCCTCAATATCGATCTGCACATTATGTTTCGCAATGATTTCATTAATCACTTTTCCGCCAGGACCAATCACATCACGAATACGTTCCGGATTAATATGAAATGATTCAATGCGCGGCGCATACTGCGAGAGTTCTGAGCGCGGCTCGGCAATCACGTTCTCCATCACATCCAAAACCTTTAACCGCGCTTCTTTGGCTTGGTGAACTGTTTGTTCAACAACCTTCCATGGGAGCCCGGACGTTTTTGTATCCATCTGAATCGCCGTAATGCCGTCGCGCGTTCCAGCGATTTTAAAATCCATGCCGCCGGTTCCATCTTCCAGATCCTGGAGATCGGTAATCACCTGATAGCGGCCGTTTTTTTCGTCGCTCGCCAATCCCATGGCAATTCCGGCAACTGGCGCGGCAATCGGAACGCCAGCATCCATGAGCGCCAACGTCGATCCGCAGGTCGCACCCATGGAACTCGATCCATTTGACCCAAGCACTTCGGACACAACGCGAATCGTATATGGAAACCGTTCACGATCCGGCAAAACCGGCATAAGCGCTCGTTCGGCAAGCGCGCCATGCCCGATTTCTCGGCGGCCAGGTCCGCGATTGCCTTTTGTTTCGCCGACAGAATAACTAGGAAAATTGTAATGATGAAAATAACGCTTGGTCATTTGATATTCCATGGTGTCGAGCGTCTGCTCCATACCGGGGGATCCAAGCGTGACAGAGGTCAGCACTTGCGTTGATCCACGCTGAAACAAACCAGATCCATGCGTGCGCGGCATCACAGAAACCACGGCTCCCAAATCACGGATATCTTTGATTCCGCGGCCGTCTGCCCGTTTGCCTTCGTCCAAAATTTGGCGCGTAATTTGTTCTTCCACAAAAACATCTACGACCTCTTCCGCTTTTTTTCGATTATCTTTACTGATCCCCAGATCAGCCAAATGATCGGCAAGCTCTTTTTTCAAACGCACGACCGCCATTTTCCGATCAGATTTTTGTTTCAGCGGCTCCGCAAAAAGCACATCTTGTTTTGTTTCCAAAAATGCGCGCGCTTTTTCATGAATCCCGGCGATTTCCGCGCGCAAAGCCGCATCTTCTTCGCTCTTCGGTTTCTGCAGATCGATCTTTTGTTTTCCGACAGCCTTTACCACCCGATTCACTAAATCAATGACCGGCGAAAGCTGTTCCAAGGCAAACTTCATGGCCGCGAGCACATCCTCTTCAGACACGCGCTTTGCACCTGCCTCGACCATCAGCGTTTTTTCTGCCGTGCCAGCAACGACCAAATCCAAATCACCGCCATCAATATCGGCGTAGGTAGGCATGACGATAAATTTTCCTTCTTTTCGGCCGATACGCACCGCGGCAATCGGGCCATTCCACGGAATATCCGAGATCGCGAGCGCACAAGACGCCCCGATCAAGCTCGGCACATCTGCATCGTTCTGCTGATCATGAGAAAAAACGGTTGCCACGACCGCGATTTCATTCCGCAGATCATCGGAAAAAAGCGGACGAATGGCACGGTCTATCAACCGGCCGGAAAGAATCGCCTCGTCTGTTGGCCGGCCTTCACGTTTAATGAAGCGCGACCCTTTAATGCGGCCGGCTGCGTACATACGTTCCTCAAAATCTACGGAAAGCGGAAAAAAATCCGCCCCTTCGCGCACCTCACCCATAGTCGCCGTGCAGAGCGAAACCGTATCGCCGTACCGCACAACACATGACCCGTTCGCCTGCTGAGCCAATTGTCCAACGCTAATCGAAAGTTTTCTCCCGGCCCAGTCAATGGAGAATTCTTTTTGGGCTGAAATCGCCATAATAATGATGATGACCTCCCCCGGAGAAAAAAGCCGCCTATGGGCGTGCTCGGTTTCTCAGGGCGAGGCAAAAAACAAGAATAAACGTCAATAGTTAATACGTAACTCGAACTTTGCGCAAGGGTTCATCCGAATCTGAATCTCCGCGGCGAGTGGAGCGCTTTCGGCTGGTTTTTTCTTCTGTCTCGCGGCCGGATTTTTCTTCATGATGCCCGCGGCTATGAATGAGGAATTTTTCCGGCCGGGCAGAAAGATCTAAAAACGTATCGGCAATTTCCCGCAATCGACTATTTGTTGATTCGGCAAACGCCGCGACTTCACATCGAACTCCGTGCGTATGGAGGAATTCAATCAACGGACAAAAATCTCCATCGCCGGTTACGAGTACCACCACGTCCACACGCGGCGACACGCTGATGGCGTCCACGGTCATTCCCACGTCCCAATCTGCCTTTTTCTGGCCGCTCGCGAATTCCTGCACGTCTTTGATTTTTAATTCAATCCCGTTCTGGATTAACGCATCAAAAAACGCTTGCTCTTCTCCGGTTTTGGATTTTGCCACATAGGCAATGGCACGAATCACCGGGCGATCATCTGCCGCGGCCTCGACCAGCGCCGGAAAATTTACGCGACTTCCGTAAAGATGTTTGGCGCTGTGATACATGTTCTGCGTGTCAATAAAAATGGCGACACGCTGTTCTGGTTTTGTGATCATAAAAATAGTTGAGTACAAAAAAGCGACATTATTAGCGTACCTGTTTTGAGGCACTCTGTCCATGAATTTTTTAAAATGAACGGCCGGTGAGCACACGTGGTACCCACCGGCCAGAAGAACTATTCCTCGCGACCCTTCACCGGCCTAAACGCGGCGGTGAAGACGCGCGTGCGTCCGCGGACCGCAAGCGAAATCGCCGACTTCGCGCGAACCATGACAACCGCACCGACGTACGGGAAATAACGGTGCTGCATCCGGTCCTGCACGTAGACGCTGTCGCCGACGCGCAGTTCGTACTGATGCTGAGTCACACCGCGGCGAACGAACTCGCCTCGCGTAACCCGGCCCATGAGGTATCCGTCCTCCTTGAGCCGCGCGAGCGCGTACGTGACGAACTCAGTCGGTACCCAGCCGCGGCCTTCCTTCTCGTCCGCGATCTGCGCGACCTGACGATACAGGGTCGCGGCATCAACCTTGGCGAGTTTGGGAAGCATCGTTCGGATGAACGCGGGCTCGCCGCCGTCTTCAGTCGCGGTATCGATGATGAACCGCGCTTCGTCCGCGCCGGCGCACTCGGCCTTGACGAGCGCACAGAGTTCCTTGCGCTCGTTGACCGGCCAGTACAGACGGAACGAATGCACGGCCGGCGGTGTGCGGCCGACGCTCTCGATTGCGCGCTTGATGATCGACCGCACCTCGTCGCCCAGCACCTCCTTGAGAGACACGATCAGCTCGGCTTCCAGGAATGACGCCGGGCACTTGTCCAAGCAGATTTCGATCGCCTCGAGGAAACGCTCCTTGGTCTGGAACACGCTCCACTCGTCGTCCGTCACCCACCTATCCTTCCAGCTGAGCGACTCGTCTCGGCGGAACAGTCCGAATCTCGCTTCTGATCCGGCACCGTAGGAGACAAAGTCGCGCGAGTAGGTCGCGACATTGTGCTTCAGTTCGCGATCCGGCACAGATTGGCGGAGACGGCTGAGAACCGCCTCCTCCATGATATCAGCCGGAATGCCGACTTCGCGGGCCGAGCGAACCCAGCACCTCCACGCTCCATTGGCGAGGAAGGCGTCACGGACAAAATCGGCTCGCGCCTCCTCTGGAACCAGCCTGAACACCGGCGGGCGCGAAATGGCGAATCGCGTGAATTCCGAAACATCGAGATGCGCTCGGAAAAACGCGAGCGGGTCCGGAAGAATGGATGCCAATGGCAGAGTTTCATCCGCCTTGGTCTGCGAAATCATCCCAAACATCCATTTAACTCCGAGAGACTCGGCCGGACCATCAGCCGGATCCCAATAGATCAGGCGGATCGCGTCTGAAAGCGCTTTCTCCGTGAGCGTGCCGGCGGCGAATGCCTCATCCAGCGCCTCCAGCTTGCTGCGGATTTCCGCATACCCGAGGCTGACGATATCCTGCGCCATGGTGTCCTCCGATGCGCGTCTGCGCAGTGAGGTCAGTTCCATCGAGAGCCGCTCGACACGGTTCGCTCCGATTCTGTTGGGGGATTGTTGTTAAGGAGCGAATCCGGAAAATACCACAAAAATAACAAAAGGTCAATCCTGGATCGAACGACGTTTTAAAACAAAATTCCGCCATTTAGGCGGAAATTTTGCTTATATTTTCAGTTTTGCCATTAAATCGTCGTATCCTTTCTGATCTTCGCGTTTCAGGTATTTCATTAGGCGGCGGCGCTCCCCAACCTTCTTGATTAATCCGCGGCGGGAAGAAAAATCCTTCTTATGTCCTTTTAGGTGCTCGGTTAGGTCCTTGATTTCTTCCGTCAAAATGGCTATCTGTACCTGCGGGGATCCTGTATCCGTTGCGTGAATCTTGAACTTTTCAATGATTTTTTTCTTCTTGTCTGGCATTAACATAGCCTAGAAATCGGCAATTTTGCCTCGATTCGATCCATTTTTGATCGAATTATCTGCAAAATGGCCGGATAAGCGCGATTCTTAGCAAACGCCAAGAAAGCGTAGATAAGTTAAGGTGAGCAGGCAGAAAAATAACACGACTTTGGCTAGACCGCAAGCCAAAGCCGAAGAAAGAAATTCTGTACGGCCCATGCGGCCGTATGTTAGCCAAATTTTGCAATATATTATTTGGCTAACCTTAGATAACAAAAAGTCCTTTCACCAAAAAAAATAAGTAAATTTAGCCAAAAAAATTGGCTCCTTGTGTTCGGCCAGCCCTTGACAAAAGCTTGGACTGGTGCTATAGTGGTTCGATTTGAACATGGAGAAGATGCGGACGAAATAAGCGATTAACAAGATCCCGTCTCCAAATCAAATCACTTCAAAACCAGGGCACTAAAGTGTTACGTCTCGGAAGGAGAGCCAAGACGTTGCCTCAGGGGGATGGTTTAGAATCCCCTTGGCAATTCCTGCCTCGGACCGAGACGCGAGAAATCGCGTTTTTGTTGTCTTGTTTCTGGCGATGACTTTGGAGGAGAGAGCTGTTTCGAGCCAAACACGGCTATCGAGGCAGCAGGATCCAAATATGACTCGATCCGGCTTTGGCTGGAACTTCTCATAAATGGACCCACGGATGCGAGGTTACCCCCTAACCATGCGTCCACGCCTCCAAAGTTCTCGTCAGAAGCAACAGAGCAACGTGAAGGAGGAACTTGCAAGGACCCGAACACGGACCTCTTTGCAAGACGGGGGCTGAAATCAGACGACGCGGCTGCTACATTCGTAGTTCGCTGCCACTTCTGATCGGTAGGCCTTCTCAGAGCAGAAATCCGCCTTCGGGCAGATCCTTTGCTCCTCACCTTCACATCGTTCTGTCGCTTTGACGAAATTTGTTCATTCCATTATCGCTTGTCGATCATCCGTGCCCTTGCATTTGGCGGATAAACTTTTGTCCATCAAATGCAGGGGCACCTACGCCCCAACGCCAAGGAGAACGATCATGACGACGACCCAGAACCCCGAGACCTCCGCCACGACGAATGCCAACCCGAACCAGGAGACCACGACCACGACGACCACCGCGCCCGAGACCACCAGCGCCACCACTCCGGATCTGCCCCGCCTCCTCAAGGTTGCGCAGGACGCGCTCCGCGTCTCGATCGGCTTCACCGCGCGCCTCGCAACCATCCCGGCCGCGTTCCAGGGCGCCATCGACCCGGCGAAGGCTGGCCAGTACGTGCCGGCCGAGCTCGAGGCCGCGCGCGAGCTCCTCGTCAACCAGACGGAGCTCGCGCCGGCGTTCGGCACCATCGATGCCGCGAAAAGCGGCGGACAGGTGACGTTCGCCTCGGTGCGCGAGGCGCTCGAGAGCGTGCGGAAGGCCGTGAAGGAGACCGGCGTCGCGGCCGGCAAGGTCATCGCCGAGGCGACCGGGGGCTCGTTCTCGGAGCTCTCGGAGAAGAGCGCGCAGTGGCTCACGGGGCGCGTGACCTGGAAGGAGAAGGTCGCCGAGCGCGACGCTCTCCTCGCCAAGTGCGTCGCGCTGGCGGACGTGATCGGCGCTCCGGCGCCGGCGGCCAAGGCGGTGAAGGACTTCGCCGGGCTCGGCGCGGACATCGAGCGGCTCAAGGGCCGTCTCGAGACCTTCAGCCGGTTCGCCGAGCTCCTCGGAAAGCAGATCAAGCTCTACGAGGAGTTCGCGGCGCTCGGGCCGGAGCTCGGGTACGATACCGAGCCGCGTCACGCCTGCCACGTCCTGTTCGAGCTCGAGAAGGACGTGGTGGACCTCGAGCAGGGGCTCGAGAAGCGCCGCGCCAAGAAGGACGCCCTCATCGCCGAGCGCGACGCACTGGTCGCCGAGTGCGAGCCCCTGGCTCGCGAGGCCGGCGTCTTGGACGGGTTCTACGACCCGACCAAGGGCCTCAACCAGCAGATCGCCGACCTCCGGGGCGTCAAGGCGGCGCTCAAGCCCGAGCGCAACCACCGCCGCGACGACGACAACGAGGGCCGGCAGGGCCGCAAGCCCGGCTGGGGCAAGGGCAAGGGCGGCAAGGGCGGCCGCGGCGGCAAGGGCGGCGTGCGCGCGCAGGGCGTGACGCCGATCGAGGACGGCGCCAAGTCCGAGGAGAACGACTCGGCCGGCGACGAGGTCGTGCAGGCGGAGGCCGAGGTCAAGCCGCTCAAGGTGGCCCTCGGCACCCTGCTCGGCAAGAAGTAGTCCCCGGGTGGCAGAAAGGAGAGCTGGATGCACCCGCCGTGAAGGAGGTAAGGCGGAATTCTCCGCCCGTCCGTCCGACGGTTTCGGACAGATCTCCCCGGAGATGGCCGGGAAAAATGCTCCAACAGGGAGGTGACCTTTGAACAAATGACCCTGGCTGACGGTCAAAAGTCAGCCCGGTACGGAACCCGGTTGTCGCTTCGCGACAGTTGCCGGTTCAGAGCCCGTACCGAGGACCTTGAAAGAAAGGAGGCGGCGTGATGAAGAATCACAGCCACCCGCCCTAGCGCATCGGCCTACATAACGGGCCTGAGAGCGCCCGGCGCGAAAGTCTCTCTCGGTGGAAGGCGAGCAGCGTTCGACGCTTCTCGCTCGCCTTCCCCACCGATTTTAAACGCTGAATTCATTCGGCGTTTGAAAACGGTTTCGCTCATTCAAAAAAGGATCCTGTGAATTGAGTCGAGGAAATTTTCATCAATTCAATCCACGGGGTCCTTGTACCCCAACGCCAAGGAGAAGAGCCGTGACGAATTCCAACCCGACCGAGACCTCGACCCAGGAGCCCACCACCACCGATAACAAGGAGACCATGTCCGCTAGCGAGAAGGCGATCGCGAAGGTGAACGAGACGCGCGCCAAGGGCGCGACGCTCGCGATCGCGAAGCGCATCGCCGAGAAGTACGGGATCGAAGTTCTGATCCCGGAAGAGGCTGGCCAGGAAGGCGGCCCGACGTTCGTGGAGGTCGAAGCAAGCCTCCGCGAGCTCGTCGACGCAATCAAGGCCACGATCGCCCGGATCGCGCAGATCCGGGAGCGCGGCGGCGCTTTCACCGAGCGCTCGCTCCGCGGGATGTCGGTCGCCGACTTCGTCGACTACCACGACGAGGTCGTGGCGGCCCTCGACCGCGCGACCGATCCGTTCGCCGGGATCCGCAACCAGCTCCCGGCCTCGGTCGAGGAGAAGGTCGTGGACCAGGCGGCGAAGGCGGCCGAGAAGCGGGCGCGTATGTCCCGCATCGGCAAGAAGGGGGCCGCCGCCCTCGCGCGGAAGAAGGTGATCGCGGCCGAGGCCGCGGTCGTCGCGGCGCGCGAAGTCGCGCGCCCGAAGCCGACGGCGGCAAAGGCATCGAGGCCCCAGCCGCTCGACTGGCGGCGCATGCACTGGGGCGAGACGGCCGAGGAGCTCCTCGCGCAGGTCGATTACCTGCGCGCGGAGTGCAAGAAGCGGGGCATCCTCGTCCCCGACTACGACGAGGAACCGGTCCGCGTCGGCAAGAAGAAGGCGAAGCGGCTGGCCAAGCAGAACGAGGCCAGCTCGCCGAAGCCCGAGGCGGAGCTTGACGAGGCGACCAAGATGGACAACATGCGCTCCGAATTCTCGGACCGCGTGGCCTACATCCGGACGTTCGAGAGCAACGCCGCGATCGCGCGCCGGAAGGAGGCCGAGGCCAAGGCGGCGGAGGAAGCCGCCAAGGCCAAGGCCGCCGAGAAGCCGGAGACGAACGCGCCCGCCCCGACGCCGGACGCGCTGAACACGCCCGCCGACGAGGCGCCGAAGGTCGTCGCGGCCGCGTAGCACGATCTGGCGGGCCGAGGCTCGAGCCTCGGCCCGCCAAGAGAAAGGAGGTGCTCCAACAAAACGTTCGGCAGAAAAAACCAACGAAGTCGGCGTACGCCCTCAAAGCGTAGACCGCTCCACGGACCTTCAAGGAGGATGCGGAATGCCGCACCCACACCCAAGCCATAGCTGATTGACATAGCGGAGGCGATGCTCTCGTCTCCGCGCTGTTTCCACCTGTTGAATCGTTCGACAGCTGAAAACAGCGGAGGAGAATATTAAATTATTTCGCTCAAACCGCCTGTTCATTTGAATGATTTACAAAATGAGTCGTTCAAAAGAACGGGCGGTTTAAGGATCTACCCATAGACGTATCTTCCAAAGAAAGATTGAACCGTGTCTGTTGCTCTGAATCAAACGAGAGAATTTTCGCTCGCTTTACTCAGAGTGACAGAAATCACGGAGTACACAGCCGCGAAGATTTATGGAACGTATGAGTGGTATCAAGACGTCGAGCTCGTCGAAGATCATGTGCTCGGCGATTATCTCTTCGCGGCCGACCCGGTTACAAATGCCTCGGAGTACGATCGCCTGGCCGAGCTCAAACCGACGCTCGATCAGGATCTCGGTCTCGAGCCGTAATTTTTCACCTGATGACGGCGGGACAGCCAAATTCTCTGGCATCGTCCTGCCCGTTTCCGAACTCTGGTTGCGTTTGATGAGATTCATCCTCGCGTAACAAGAGCTCAGAGACGGTTCATTGACAGGTTCAAAAAAAGCGGTACACTGCTGGGTTCTCTGAATCCAGCTCAAGATAAAAACCCCTTGAAAGGGGGTCGGCAATGACGCTTGTAGAAGTGAGGGCCTTGGTAGCAGTCGCAAGTTTTCTCTCGACGCCGACTCCGGATCGGTTGCGGAGTCTGACCGCTCAGCTCCTCAGAACAGCTTTGCGCGGTCATCACGAAAGCGAAGTCATCAAGAGTCTGAGCACGATCGCGCATCTGCTCAGACGCCGGACCGGACAGAGTGGAAATTTGAAAGCACATTTTCCGGAATCGTTTGCGAGTTTGGATCAGGAGCGCTTTGACAGCGCCCTGCTTCTCAAAAAAGAAGTGGACAAACTGCGCGCGTTCTTTGTCGGACTGGAAAAGGAACGTATGCGCGTAGCTCTGCAGACACTCGGGCTGCCGGTCCGTTCGGATTGGACCGAGAACCTAAACACCCTCACGGAAAAATGCGAACTTCTGATTGAGGAGGCTCGCACGTGGGCCGAAGAACTCATGGCCGCCAATATCACGACAGAGTGCGGACTGAGCGAGCACACGGAGATCGGAACGCTCGCGCTCGTGCATCGGCGCATCGAACAGCAGTACGCAATGATACGAACCGAAATCGAGCGAAGCCGCAAAGCGGCGGTCGCATAGAACCAAGCAGGTCTCTCGAGAGGGGCGGCAACGTCCCTCTTTTTTTTATTCCTTAATGTGCTGACCTTAAACGGCCGATCAAAAATAAAATAATGTCCGGCTTGACGGACGTAGAAAAAAATCGTATCTTCCCTATATTCAGTCCTCATTCAGAATCTGCGAAGCGATCTACGTTGCCTGACTTTTCCTGAAAGCGGTGTTCTGCAGAAATGCAGAATTCTCTCTCCTCCCGCCGTCATGAGAGGTCCTCTATAACGTGATTTCGCTTTGCAGTTTCCGGATGAGGATTTTTATTTTAACGTGTTTAGTTTACGTGCCGAGTTCTGAATGCAGTCGATCGTTACGGTTCCGTATCCGTCGCATTCGGACCCAATAACGGAGGCAGGGGGCGGTCGTAGACGACATGACGGACAGCTTCGGCCTCTTGGCTGTGCCGCTTTTGAGCGGAGATAATAATCATCGTGGTTCCGCGCGGGACATCTAGATCAAAATGAAATGATCCATCCGGTTCAACGATTGCCGTTTGCCCATTGATCGTAACGCTCGCCTCTGGAACGGTTTTTCCTTTGATAGTAACTTTTGGCTCTGTCAGACGAATTCCCTCTGCTGGTTCATCGATGGAGATCGGGGGCGGAGCGGAAATTTGGCGCGCTTCGCGATAAACATAGGCGCCGAGGACGCCGACAAACAGAATAAATCCCGCTACAGCAAGTATGCGTGATCCGACCGCCATATCCAAAAGGCGAACGCGGATCGGCCTGATCAATCGCTGGTTTTTCGGCGCGGGTTTGAGGCGATCTTCTCCGAGACAGTGGCGGAATTTCTGCAAAAAATAATTCTCGTTCCCACCCAAAAATTTTACATACGCTCGCATCATGCGTTCGGCATACCAAGGATCTCCAATTTCATCCCAGGATTCATTTTCAAGCGCCGAAATAAAGGATTCTGTGAGTCGCGTCTGACGTGAGGCTTCTTTACGATCCCAGCCGACGCGCTCGCGCAATTCAATCAAGTCCGGTCCAATATGGTCGGAAGAATTAACGCGCTTAAAAACAAAAGACATGAGAAGAAATTAGAAGCGCAAATTTTCAGCCAGAACCGCGCCTTGGCGAAAAACCTAAAAATAGCAATGGGCGTTTTTATCCAGCGATCGGATCGTCGTTATCGAGATCAGCTTCATTTTCCGAATTAGAAGAAGGTGCAGAAGGCACAGGAATCTGATCGGCACCTTTGGTGAATTCTGCTTTCAGGATTTCACGCGGTTTGGCGCCATCGCCAGGACCAATAAATCCTTCCTCTTCCAAAAGATCGAGCAAACGCGCGGCCCGCGCATAGCCGACTTTTAACCGGCGCTGAAGTAATGACGCGGATGCTTTTCCGGCACGGAGAATTTCTTCCTTTGCTTCCGGGATTAACGGATCCGAATCCTCATCACTCACATTTCCGCCGCTGAACGCCGTGCCAGAAGCCGGCGACCGCTCAACGACGCTCGTATCATACTCAGCCGGTTCATATTTTGATTTAATAAATTCAACCACGCGTCCGATTTCTGCTTCAGAAACAAACGTGCCTTGAACCCGTTTGGGCGTCGCCATTTCTGCGGTTGAAAAAAGCATATCGCCTCTGCCAAGCAGCTTTTCGGCACCTTGCTGGTCAAGAATCGTGCGAGAATCTGTCTGCGAAGCCACGGCAAACGCAATCCGTCCGGGAATATTTGCCTTGATTAACCCGGTGATCACATCAACTGATGGCCGCTGAGTTGCGAGCACCAAATGAATTCCGACAGCGCGGGACATTTGCGCCAAACGGACGATCGGACCTTCAATTTCATTCATGGCGGCTGCCATCAAATCTGCTAATTCGTCCACGATCACCACAAGGTATGGAAGTTTGTCCTGAACGCGACTGTTATAGCCGGCCAAATCACGCGCGCCGAATTTAGAGAGCAGATCGTAGCGATGATCCATTTCTCTTAACGCCCACTTCAGCGCATTCACGGTTTCTGGAACTTTCGTAATCACCGGCGTCATAAGATGCGGAATCCCGTTATACACCTGCAGTTCCACGCGTTTTGGATCGACCATGATGAAACGCAAATCATCCGGGCTGTTTCCGAATAAAAAAGAAACGATGATGGAATTCAAACAAACCGACTTTCCAGAACCGGTCGCGCCAGCCACGAGCAAATGCGGCATACGCTGAAGATCCGCGACCCAGGGTTTTCCAGAAACATCTTTTCCAACGGCGAAAGTCAACCCGCTCTTTCGATCATGAAATTCGCGCGTTTCGAGGATTTCACGCAGGCCGACGGTGGCAACGGATTGATTCGGAACCTCGAGACCGACATAAGATTTTCCCGGGATCGGCGCCTCAATACGGATGGGATGCGCCGCAAGCGCAAGCGCCAGATCATTGTGGAGACTCGTGATGCGGGAAAGTTTAATTCCATCGTACGGTTTGAGCGTAAATTGCGTGACCGTTGGACCGACCGACACCTCACCCATATCCACCGGAATCCCGAATTTTTCGAGCGTTCGTTTAATCACCTCGCGATTATGGTGAATGTCGCCTGCCGTTGGACGCTGGTCTCGACGTTCCAAAAGCTCCATCGGAATTTCAATCCGGCCGTAATGTTTTTTTGGTTTTGGTGGTGTAACCTCGTATTCCACTGCATCCTTCGATTCTTCCTCGGATTCGTTTTCTTCCAATTCTTCTCCTTCTGCTGATTCTTCTTTGATCGGGGCTTGTTTAAATGTCTCCTGAACAGAGATTGCCTGATCAGGAATTATTTCTTTCTTTTTACGCCTAAACGGCCAAAGG
>DASTLG010000097.1:0-8325 GCA_035715245.1 Patescibacteria group bacterium | reverse complement strand
CCAACAGGCGTTGTGAAACTATTTTTTGATGAATCACGCGCCAGCTTCCGTAATCTTCAGAAACACGCGCTCGGCCCGGCACCAGCGATGCGATCCATTGGCGCGCCGCCAGATCTACCGTCTTTTTCCCCGCCAAACGGCCCCTTGCCAAATTCGCCAGGTTCACCCATGATGAATGCGGGACAGCCATTTTAATCTTTTTCTATGTTCAACAAACTTAAGCAATTTAAAGATCTTCGGGACCGGGCTAAACAAATCCAAAACACGCTTTCGCAGGAAACCGTCGAAGGCAGTGCGAATTGGGGTAAAGTAAAAATTAAAATGAATGGCAACCAGCAAGTCCTGAATGTTACGATCGATCAAAGTGTCATGGACGATCGCGTAAAACTCGAAGGTTGGATTAAAGACGCCTGTAATGACGCTGTGCAAAAAGTCCAGCAAGTAATGTCCACAAAATTGAAGGACGTCGGCGGCTTGGATTTAGCGGCGGAATTCGGTGATATCATGAAAAAATAAATGCGATCCCTTCCGGAGCCGATTCATAACGCCGCCGCGGCGTTTGATCATTTGCCCGGCGTTGGTCCCCGGGCGGCTTTACGATACGCCTACTGGCTCGTGACTCAACCCAAAGAAGACATTTTTCGATTCGCGAAAAGCATTGAGGGACTTGCCTCACAGATCACAACCTGCCCTTCATGTTTCATGTGGTCTGACCAATCCCCTTGCGCGATTTGCCGAGATTCTGCGCGTGAGATTCAGACGCTCTGTGTGGTCGCGACCTCACAAGACGTCCGCATGATCGAAGACACGGGCGTGTTCAAAGGTCGCTATCATGTTCTTGGCGGAACGCTGGATCCGATTGAAGGGCGCACACCGTACACACTGACCATTTCTCAATTACTCGCACGATTAAAAAATTCGCCCGTCCAGGAACTCATTCTTGCTCTCGATGCAAATATCCAAGGCGACACGACTGCACTCTATTTAAAAAAACAATTGACCGGATTGCCAGTCCGTATCACGCGTTTAGCGCGCGGACTTCCAACCGGCGCTTCGCTTGAGTACGCTGACGCGACCACGCTCGCGGATGCGCTCATGAACCGAAAGGATCAATGATTTAGAAAACAGAATAAAAAAAACCCGCAGAGTCCCTGCGGATTTTTGTGAAATCTTTGTTTTGTTATCGCTCACGAACCAGGAAATCGACATCCTCCCTAATCCGTTTGATTCGGTCCAAACCGTACGAGCTGCAAGATGGAAAATGCAGACCGCGTTGACGTTCATTACCCAAAAGGAGCGCGTATCCACGCTGATCGTTGTAAAAGTCGAAAAAGGAACCTGTCGGAAGAATAATTCTCGTCCGTTGTTCGTCGGGAAACTTGCGACTAAAGAAAACGGCTTCCAAATCTGTTGCCGGGAGGAGTCCGGCAATTAAGATTCGGCGACGAACCCAAGGGATCAGCATTGCCCGCTTCATGCGCACATATCCGTATCGTCGCGTCTGAATTCCTTTACAAGGAACCGTTCCCCACCGCGACCATGCTAGTTTTCGAGATCCGTCCAAAGAGCTAACTTGATGCACGACATCAAACCACTGTTTGAGTTCGAAGCAAGAAAGTTGCGCTTCATAATCCACCGTGACTTTTCCAACCCACGTAATGCTGGCGAAAAGCCAAGAAAATCTCAATTTTGGAGGAATGAGCGGCAGTATTTTGCCCATCCCTCGATATGGATCAACAATCGGGATCTCTGCTTCCACGGCTCCCTCCTCTGTTTTCCGTGCGTCATAATTCATTCCAGAACATGAGACAAATGTCAATCCACTGATTTAAAAAATCCCGCAGATGAGAGCCGCGGGTTCTTTTTTATCAGTGTTTGAATTTCGCCCGGATGCCGAAGATGGCTCCCCAGGGCTTTCCGGTCGTATCCGTCCAGTCAAAGGTCGGTCCGCCCCAGAGTTGAACCGGAATCCAAGGAAGCGCGATCTCGAAACGCGGCCCAATCCCTTGTCCGCTCTGAATAATGCCGCCGAACAAGAACCGCGGCGTCACTTCTAGACCGAACTCAACCCGGTACCATGGACCGCTGCCGCCATTCTCATACATCCCATAGACATATCCGAGCCCGTTTTGCGAAAGAGAAAGAAAGCTGCCAAATCGGAGATTCGAGTTTGCTGGTTGCTCCATCCCAACCGCAATCCCGAATTCCAGCCAAGGAGCCGGTGCGGCCGAAATGCCGGCATACATTTGCGCATGATCCGTAAAAATCTGCGCATATCCCCAGGCACCAACATGTTCCGTGAATGCGTGATTCAAAGATACGTTGAGCTGCGGCACCGGCGCCGTCCATCCGTGCATCTGATCAGATTGCTCTAAAACCCAGCTCGTTTGAGCAGAAGCCAAAGTTCCGCTAGCGAACACAATCGAAAAGATCAGCATGGACGTTCGCATGGCAGATCCTCCTTGCTGAAAAGGACGCGCAAATTTAAGCAGTCTTTGACCGAAACGTCAATGAATACAAAAGGACCGCGCTCTTTGCGCGGCCCGGGTTTTATGCAATGCTCACGATTTTGATCTTCGTGTATGGCTGGCGATGTCCAGAGCGCTTGGTCGTGCGCACCTTTGGTTTGTAGTGCACGACTTCGATCTTAGCCGCGCGCCCCTGTTCGATCACTTCCGCCGTCACGTTTCCGGAAAGAATCGGCGTGCCGACGTTTACGTTCTCGCCATCCGCTTTCAAAAGCGGCTCAAACGTTACTTTCTCACCTTGTTTAGCGTCGATTTTTTCAATCATTAATAGGTCGCCTTCTTTGACGACATACTGTTTCCCGCCGGTTTTTATGACAGCAATCATAGCGTTTAATGCGCTAATATTAGAGCATCCCCTATTCCTTGTCAACCCCCGATTCCTCCTCGACAAAGCCGATTTTCTTCAAAACCTCCCAAATAGGCAGTTTTTTAATTTCATTCGGCGGGTCCTTCCCTTCTATCAATCCCAAATCTTCAAGATCCTCATACAAGATCCCGCCTTCATAAATGATCATGAACGCATCTTTTAACCCGCCTTTTTCCTGATCCGTCAATTGCGCGCACAGGACAGGCAATCCGGCATACTGATTTTTTAATTCACGCGAGAGGACACCATCACAAAAGGCATACTCAAGACGATCGGCAAAATTGAGAAAAACCATTTTATTAGCCTTAGGATCGATCCCTGTTATCTTCTGCCGAGCAAAAAGCCGTGCGGCTCGCCCAACGAGATCTCGATATTTCCGAAATGACGCAAGCGAATCCAGTTCCGCTTCTTCCGATTCTCCAAGAAACCCTCGCGCCGCGAGCTGTTCAAATCGGTCATAAATTTTTCGTGCGATCTTCGGACTCACGCGTTCGGTTTCTAAAAAATGAACAACTTCCACCAATTCTGAACAAGAAAAAAAATCCGATGAGCGGATTCCCTGTTCTATTTTTTTAACTTGTCCCGGATATTTATACTCGAAATAGGTGAAGATATGATTATATTGGCTTGGGTTTAAAATAAAAGGTATTGCTTCAAGTTCGAGCGAAGCCGTCGGCGGCAATGAACTACATATCTCTGCAATTTTTTGCAGCCATTCAGAAATCCTGTGGATCTTATAGACGAAATCACGTTCTAATTCAAACAGCAACTCCCGGTCTTCCTCGTCTGCTGTTTTTGCTAAATTTTGAATCTCATTTCTAAAATCCAGCGCCTGGTTTCCCGCTGTTTGGTAAAACGTAATAAATCGCGCATAGCCATACGCATCCGGAATCGGCAGCGCTCGACGCAAAAGAAATTCACCAAACGATTCCGGCGCGCTATTTTGCATCTGCTCTTTTTCAAACGCCGCAAGGATTTCTCCATGGAGCTGATTCACAAATTTCTCCGAATCCAGAAGATACGCTTTTGCATGTTCTCGCGTTATCGGATTTTCTTTCTGCCGCTGATAATAGTTCCACATTTTTTTAAGTGAATGGACCGGATTTTTCGTTTCGATCACCGCTTGCGTTTCATTATGAATTTCTTCGTGACGGAGCGTAGACTCTTTATCAGCATCTGATCGGAGAAAAATATAGGGTGTTCTCCGAAAATAAAGACCAAGAGATTTTTTTCTCATTTGATCGAACGCTTCTTTTTGAATGGTAAAAACGAGACTCGCAGGCCGTTTTTCTACACGAATGACATCTTTGGCCGTAATGGGCAACTTCAATTCTTTCAAAATTGGTTCTGGGTCCAAGGTGAGCTGATCAACCTTTTTATGTTTTTTTATCAAATCTTGTTTTACAGCCAAAAGCTTTGCTAAAAATTCAATATAACGTGACCCGCTCGTCAAACGATCTTCTTTTGTCCGTAATGTATTTATCCGCTCCAAAAACCGTTCATCTTTTTGGTCAGAAACGATTTCATCCAAATCTTGATCCCCGCGCGTTTGATCATAAGCGATCCATTCATTTTCTAAACGAGAGGACATCTCGTGAAGAACCATCCACTGGCGAAATTTTTGCCGTTCCTCAGGCGGAATGACGGCAAGCCGTTTTTTCCAAATTCGCTCAAGATAATCGGCAAATGACCCGTCTTTTTTTTCCTGATAGCGATCGACGTCGCGCCGCATAGCCAAAATACACTGCACTTTTGTATCCAGTGTATCTAAAATCTGCTCTTTTTTTCGTTCCGTTGTTCGCAATTTTACCGATGGGCGCTCTTGCATAGCGCCTCTATTGTAACCTAGCCGCTATAAAGAAAAAACCGTCTCATCATGAGACGGATCAGATCAGGCGCTCGCTTGCCCAGCTCGCAAATGGCGCTCAATCCCAAGGACAATTTCCCGGAATTCCTGCGCTGTCATAGATTCGACGCTTTTGCATCGATTTTGGACGCGAGAAAAAAGTTCCGTGCCGAGTCCGTGCGGATTCAGGCGCTGGATCGCGAGTCCAAGCACAACGACATTTCGCCGGTCGCTCATGATCGCCCCCCAAGCGGCCGTTTCCGGATCAATCGAAGGACGATCTGCCGCACGGAACGGCGGATTCTTTTCTTCCGTTTCTGCGACACAGCCGAGATATTCGATAAAGGTCACAATATACTCTTCGAGACGCGCCTTTGCTTCCGTGGTAAACGGTAATCCATCCTCCAAATTCTGAACCGCCATGCGGACCAACGTTCGAGCGATATTCGGAATGGAAAGATCGCTCGCCGCCAGAAGAATTTTTTCCGCCAGTCCTTTTTCCAAGGAACGGACCAGGCTGATCACGACCTCCATGAGGCCGCTGCTCGTAATTTGATCCTTCGGCTGAAGCTGCGCCTGCTCGCACAAATCCGGCAGGCTGTCGGAAAAAGACGTCCCAAGCACGTGATCGAGGCAGACAGCGACGGCTTCCGCGATGTCCACAGCCCTCATGCTCCCTCCTTGCACAGGACGAACCAGAGGGTAACAATGCGAAATTCAAAAAGCAAGTTCAGGAATCACGGAACCAATGGTCAATCCATACGTATCCGATTCCCCGGCGTTCAATTCCAGCACACGATCCGCGTTAACTGTGGGAACATGAATTGCTGGAATCGGCATCAAACCTTGCGCGGGCATACGCTTTGCCATATCAACCACGCGGCCGCGATCCAGCCAGACAATATCAAGCGGAAATTCCATGTGCCGCATCCAAAATCCGTATTGTCCTTCGGTAGAAAAAACAAAAAGCATTCCCTGTTGTTTGGGAATTGATGGACGGTCGCCAAGTCCTTCCTGCATACTGGCAGTTGAGGTGACCACCTCAAGAGCGAGCGGCTGGCCATTCACAAGAACGTGCTTGAGCGGTTTTTGGAATACGGAACTTTTCGACTGGTTTGTTTTTGCGGTTGCGACTGGAATATTGAGCAGAGGAACATACTGAAAAAACAGCGCAGTTACTCCTCCAACGGCAGACAGCGCAACCAGCCCAAGCGCCAACATCCATCTTTTCATACCTTTCGAGAGCGTATCATGAGGCCCGCGAAAAAAGACAGCAGAACGGTGAGCCCGATAAGGGCAACGATCAGAAGAATTTTTCCTCGTGTCTGCAGACCAAGCGCAATTGATCCAAAAAGCAGGGCAACGATCCAAAAAATGAGAACAACTTTTTTTTGCGAAAGACCGGTTTTGAGCAATTTAAAATGCAGATGCGTATCATCCCCCCGGAAGGGCGAAACGCCGCGGACCAGTCGACCAAATGCCACAAGCGACGCATCACACAATGGCAAACCGAGCGCCATGAAAGCGGTTGCGACTTTTGTTCCAGCGACAATGGATAAAAAGCCGAGCGAAAATCCGGCAATCGTACTTCCGGACTCTCCTAAAAACTGTTTTGCGGGATGCAGATTTGCCGGCAAAAATCCAAAAAAAGCGGCGCCGACGATCACCGCAAGAAGCGCAACCGACGGCTGAAAGTACGTATGAGTGAGTGCGAGCGCGGCAATCAAACCGGCTCCGATTACCATCTGTCCGCTCACAAGGCCATCCAACCCGTCGAAAAATTTTGTTGCATACGTAACCGCGAGAAGCCAAATCAGCGTCAAAAAATCCGACGGAAATGAAATCGTGAATTCAGCCGCACCCAAAGAAAGATGCCAATGCCGCGAAAGCAATGAAATCGCTCCGCCGGAAAGACTCGTGATTTGGACGATCGTCGTTCCGCTCACCACAATTGAAAGCGCGGCTAAGATTGGGAAAAGAATTTGAAGACGCGGGGAAAGGTCAAATCGATCATCAAGAAATCCGCCAATCATGAGAATGAACAAGCCGATTACAAATCCGACTAGCTGAGTCGAGCGTATGTCGCGCACCCCAAACCATCCGAACCATGTGCCGAGGACGATAAACAAAATAAGAGAGAATCCGATTCCCCATCCGCCCAGAAGAGGCGTTGTTTTTACGTGGATTTTTCTTCCGCCTTTTGGCTCATCCACGGCCTGCAAGCGGGCGGCCAGCCAGCGCGTTAAAAAAGAAGCAAGCCAAGAACAAACGGCGACAAGGATTCCGATGACAAGAATCGCGAGCACCGAATTCGGAAGATTCCAAATCATATTCATGGCATTACACGCGTTCCGCTTTATCGACCGCGAGTTTTGCGCCAGATAAGAGCGTGACTGTATCACGCCGGCCCACCGCTTGCCGCAAAACAAGATCTGCTAACCCATTCTCAACTTTCTCCTGAATTACCCGGCGAAGCGGGCGGGCGCCGAACAACGGATCAAACCCGATTTGCGCCAATTCTTCGACAGCCGCATCATCGGCCCTAAAAATAATTCCTTTTTCTTCCAGCCGTTTCGCAATTCCGTTCACCATGAGCCAGGCGATTTGCGTGACATCATCCATGGTAAGCGGTTTAAAGACAATCACGCCGTCAAACCGATTTAAAAACTCTGGACGAAAAATTCCTTTCAATTCACGTTCCAGCAAAGCGGTCTTGATCTGCTCAAGCGGGACTGCGGCTTTCACCTGGTCCTGAATAAAATTCGTTCCCGCATTCGAGGTCGCAATCAATACAACATTTGTAAAATCAACCGTGCGTCCAACTCCATCTGTCAAACGGCCGTCATCCATGACTTGAAGAAACAGCGTCAAAATATCCGGATGGGCTTTTTCCAATTCATCGAGGAGCACAATCGTAAACGGACGATTCCGCACCGCTTCTGTGAGCAGTCCGCCGCGATTATCACCCGGTGCCCCGATCACGCGCGCAACGGAACTCGCATCCTGATATTCAGACATATCAAGCCGAACCATGGCTTGTTCACTCCCAAAATATTCTGCCGCAACGGCTTTTGCCAATTCGGTTTTTCCTACGCCCGTTGGCCCTAAAAAGAGAAAATTTGCAATCGGCCGTTTTCCTTCACGCATTTCAGCGCGCGCTCGCCGAATCGCCTGAGCGACAGCCATAACCGCTTCTTCTTGTCCGATTACGCGCTTATGCAGTCGCTCCTCCAAATTCAGCAGTTTCGCCGATTCGTCCTGCGTAACCGCTTCAACCGGAATATTTGTTTTCTCGTGAACCACTGATGCAACATCATCCACCATCACAAACGACCCTTCGCCATGTTCCTTGCGCGCGCGAACCGCCGCTTCTTTTGCAATCTGGATGGCCGATTCCGGAAGACGAGCGTCGCGGATATATCGCGCGGCGAGCTGAACGGTTTTTTCGAGCGCCGCATATGAAAAGAACACGCTGTTTTGATATTCAATCGTCCCGCTCTTGGCTAAAAGGACGCGAATTGAATCATCCGGCGATAATTCTTGAACCATCACTTTACCGAATTTTGGTCCAAGCGACCGCCGTT
>DASTLG010000096.1:0-15303 GCA_035715245.1 Patescibacteria group bacterium | reverse complement strand
ATTTCGAATAGAACAGGTTGGATTCACGGTCAATTTTCCATGGAGCTGGCGATGCAGAGAGATCGCTTTTTCCTGGAGATCTTTTTTTGTCGCTTGCATATTGGTTGAGCATATCTGAAACGAAGAGCCATCGCAAACCGGCCGGTCCTCGCGTAGACAAACCACGGTAACCCAGCTAAGGTAAAAACTAGAAACCCTATGGATAAGGAGTTCTATATTCTTCAGCTCAATAAAAATCAGCTTACTGAATTGCACCGCGCCCTTATCAGCCGCTTGATCCTGGAAATTAAATTGCGTGAAGCCCAAGGTTTAGAAGCCGTCTCTTTTCCCATGCTCCTTGAAAAAATTGAGCGGCTCCTTGGGTTACCAGCCAAAGAAGCGCATCAGCTCCTCCATCAAGGAGAAGACGAACTATGGGAATATAGCTGGTATGCATTTACAGATGAATGGGCTTGGCACCGCGCGAAACAGGATGTTCTTAAAAAACTCGGGCAGGACGCATCACGCACTCATGCCCACGCTCTCAAAAAATTAATCGAACGCCAATACGAAGAAAAATTCGATGCCTACGTTGCCGAGATCACGGTAGATGAAGACGAAAAATCAAAGAATATCAAACGAGAAAAATAGCGGTCGCCTCTAAGCACGGATTTTGAATTGCACCCATCCGTGTTATACTTTTCGCCATGAAGGCTGTGCATCCGCATAAAAAAGCCTGGGTCATTTCTGTTAACATGGGATATGGGCACGAACGAGCAGCGTTCGGGCTGGAAGATTTGGCGTATGGAGACATTATTACGGCAAATGCGTATCCCAGTATTCCATCACACGAAAAAAAATCCTGGATCAGATTACGAAAATTATACGAAAGCATTTCCCGCCTGCGATCCATTCCGTTTATCGGACAAACGCTGTTCGGCTTCATGGATTCGTTTCAAAAAATTCCGCCGTTTTATCCTCGGCGCGATCTGATTTCGCCGAATATTCAGCTTTTAGAAATTTATCACCTGATCGAAAAAAAAGGACTCGGAAAACATTTGATTCAGCGGCTGTCAAAACGGAACATTCCGCTCATCACGACTTTTTTTACAACCGCGTTTGCCGCTGAAGTTCACGGGTATCCCGGCGATATTTATTGCGTGATCTGCGACGCGGATATAAGCCGATCCTGGGCGCCGCTCGACCCAAAAAAAAGCCGCATCCATTATTTTGCGCCGAACGGACGCGTGGTGGAACGACTGAAACTCTACGGCGTTCAGGAAGATCGAATTTTTTTAACAGGATTTCCTCTCCCGAAACAAAATATCGGCGGCCCATCCGGAGAAATTGTAAAACAAGATCTTGCTGATCGACTGAACCATTTGGATCCGAATCGGATTTTTACCGGAAAATATGCGAGCACGCTCGAGCGGGAGCTCGGCTTCGGTTGGCATACAATCAAAACAAGCCGCCCGCTGACTCTCACATTCAGCGTTGGAGGCGCCGGCGCTCAGCAGGATCTTGCGGCGATGATTTTAACCAGCCTGCGGAAAGAATTATTAGCAAAAAATATCCGGATTAATCTAGAAGCTGGAACACGCCTACCGGTCGCTGATTATTTTTACCGCCAGGTGCGCAAATCCGGTCTTGGAAAACTGCTCAAAACAGCGGTAAACATTCACGTCTATACGTCCAGAAAAAATTATTTCCGGAGTTTCTCAAAAACGCTCCGGACAACCGATATTCTCTGGACTAAACCAAGCGAACTTTCTTTCTACACCGGTCTTGGATTGCCGATCGTCATGGCCCCGCCCATCGGCTCACAAGAAGAATTCAATCAAACCTGGCTGCAAACCGTAAACGGCGGCATTGCGCAAAACAATCCGGCGTTCGCAAATGAATGGATTTTTGATTGGCTTTCGTCCGGCGGCTTGGCTCGGTTTGCCTGGAACGGATACATCGAAGCGCCCACGCACGGCGCCTACCGCATTCAGAGCATTATCACTCATGAACCGGTTCCGCTGGCTAAACTGCCGCTCGTTATTTGAGGTAAATTTTAAAATTTGAGACAGCTGACGGACCAGGAGTTGGGATCGTTTGAATCAAAATTCCTGCCGTTACGGTAAACAAAAGCAGAATGACGGCAACCACCAATAAAAAATGATCGCCCTGTTCCATGATAACCGAAAGCACCGAACGGAAGACGACGGCAATAAGGATGATCAAAAAAATCAGCCCAAAAATCCAAAACCACATACATCGGCAACTTAACAATTATTTTTAGCTGATTCAAGGTTTTTATTTTTTTATGGAAAAAATAAGGACGTCCGGCATATCCGGGTCCTCGGCTTGCTATTTTCATCATTTTTTTGTATGCTTGCGTCGCTATGGACGTTTAGCTCAGTTGGTTAGAGCGTTCGATTCACATTCGAAAGGTCGCAGGTTCGAATCCTGCAACGTCCACCACCGATTCCGGCCCCAAAAAGGGGCTTGGATTGTATGCAATGAAAAAATTCACGATTAAATCCATTTTATCCGAATCTGCCGAACGGCTTTTTTTGATGTTCCAAGACGAACATCGATCTGAGGCTTGGCTGGAAGCCGAACTTCTCTTAGCCGGCCTGCTGAAAAAGGATCGCGTCTGGATCATCGCTCATCAGGATCAAGAACTCAACCAAAACCTGGTTCGGATTTATCGCAAACAGATACAACGGAGACTACGGCACGAGCCGATTGCTTATATTCTAGGCGAGCAAATTTTCTGCGGCCGCGTTTTTTTTGTAAATAAACATGTCCTGATCCCGCGACCGGAAACCGAAGAACTTGTTTTTCGAGCCGTCCGGCAGATGAAACAACTGTCAGATCTGCCGCTTGTGATTGATATCGGCACCGGATCAGGAGCGATTGCTGTTAGTATAAAAAAATTATTTTCAAAAAGTACCGTCCTCGCGACCGATCGCTCTTTACAAGCCATCCGAACCGCGAAGAAAAATGCAAAGACGCATAATGTCAATATCCATTTTTTAAAGGATAATCTATTTAGTCATCAGCTGATCCGTGAAATAAAAAAACGAAATCCAAAATACCTCTTCGTTCTTGCGAATCTTCCCTATCTGCCCGTCTCTGATCAAAAGATTCTTGATCCAAGTGTCACAAAATTCGAACCGCGTTCAGCTTTATTCGTGCACGGAGACGGCACAGACCTAATAAAAAAATGTATTTCACAGATCGCGGCCTTTCAGCGGATAAAAAAACAGCCTCTGATCGCGCAATTCGAATTTGATCCGCCGCAGGCAGACACGCTTATGCAACATGCCCGCCGCCAATTCCCGAATAGCCGCCTTCGGATTTACAAAGATTTCGCCGGCCGAAAACGGTTCTTAGAAATAAAAACAAAAGCCGCCTAAGATTTGGCGGCAGAAAACGTTAACCCTTTTTCGGAAAAAGCGGCGGGCGCCGCAGAGGATCTTGCGCTCGAGTTAAAAGCTCCTCATTAGAAAAAAATTTACGCTGGATCGATATCCATTCGTTTGGAGAAAGATCCGTATTCCAAGGACAGACGGAACAGACGCGCGTATACTCGTCGTTCCTTCCGCCTTCTTCCTGACGCGAATACAAGAGAATCTGACCAGGATGCAGAACGTCTTTGTCATGACGCTCATGACGAATACGAGAATATTCAGACGAGGAAAGGTGCTCAATAAGGACACGTAACGCCCAGGCAACGCTCACCTTGCAGACGATGATCGCACGGCGCATATGGCTCTGATTCACAACAAGATGAAGGAGAGCTGAGCACCGAAGCGCAACCTGCGCCATAGATTCAACATTGCCGGGACGCGCGAAAAATTCATTCGCCCACACATCCCTTTCGAACCGTTCGATCAATCTCCGACGCTCAGCGCTCGAAAGCGCCTCAAGCTCTCCCCATTCGCGTGCCCGGAGGTCTGATTCGATTTGCCAAAGCGCGTCAGGAAGACCGAGCAAACCGGCCGTTTCCAGACAGGCGTTTTCATCCGAGACAAGGTGAAGTCCAATGCGATTGGATTCATTTTCCCGGATCCAAGACCCAGCCGATTTCGCTTGCCGCCGTCCCGCGTCCGTGAGCGGCTGGTAAAGCGGATGAAGACGAAGGACTTCGGTATTCTCCAGAAATCCGTCGTTGTTCTCTTGTCCGTCCCCCTGGGCCTCTCCCGCACAAACGATCACGAGCTCGAACGGCGCTCCGTTCGGCATGGCTTCCCCTTTAAATGCGATTGGCGCCCATAGAAAACACCTTTTGCCGCTATTCGTCAATAATAAAACGAGCGCTGAACAGCGCTCGCGTTACCTTTTTATTTATGGTTTTGCTTCTAATCCGGCAAAAACGCGGTCATCGGTCGTCACTTCGATCCACGTTCGTCCGCGATCCAACGAATATTCAGTTCCGTCTGTCGACTCGAATTTAAGCGTCTCCCCGTTCGCCCGCGTCCAGCGAAGCGGATATTTATTCCCATCCCGGTACGCAACCGCATCTCCGCTTCCTACGGTTCTCAGCTTGAGTCTGCCTTCCGAATCAACTACCTGCGCGTCTGTTTTTATCACAATGACATTTTCGCTTTGAACCGCGGTTCCATCTTTATCAAGCTGAGGCTGTCCAGTTTGATATCGCGTGTACACATTCAAATCTTTATCAAATTTCCAGGTGACATTATACGAACCGCCGTAGAGAATTTTGATCGTTGAAATGGAACCCTGTTTAGTGGAGGTTGCCACATCCTGGAAATGCCAGACAATCGGCATGGTTGCGTTTGAAAAATTTTTTTCCGAGATTGCCTGAGTCATGAGCGTTGAGCTCGTGTAGGCATTATGCGGAGCCAGTCGATCCGTTGAACGCCAGTAATAACGACCGTTTGTCATTTCATCGATATTATCAAAAGTGGTTCCGAGGCCGCGAATTTTATCCAGCGCTTCTGGACTGCCGCCAACGTGAAAATAATTTGCATTCCATGATCGCGCCCAATCCACAAAATACGGCCGCGCGCTTCGAACCGGTCCAACTTCATCTGCGGTCGTGGTCGCATCAAATAAAAGAAGAAATCGCGTAATTCCGCCTTCGACCGGAGATTCAATCACCACATTCGCTTTCGCAACACCAGAAAGCGGACGAGCGGCTGGATGGTTTTCCACCATCACGGCACGCGGGGCGTACGTGTCTTGCCCTTCCGGAACTAAAACGCCGTCCAGCCGGCGCGGAACCAATACGACCGTTGAGGTTGCTTCCACCACCGGCGGAGTAGACGGCTGTACGTTTGCACGCGTCTTTCCGGTAAAAATGAGATAAAAAATGGCGGCAGAGACGGCGAGCAGCACAAAAGCCCCGATCAATAATGCTGATTGGGACTGCTTTAACTTTCCCAGGAACTTGTCGAAAAACGAAGACATGGGAATGAAGGTAATTGGATTATTTTTTTGGTTCTCCTTCGATCGCGGCTTCCTCGGCCTTCTTCGCTTCCTCTTCAGCTTTCTTTTCTTCGCCTTCGGTCTTGATCGCGGACACATCAGCCGGCGCGGTCTCTTCCATCTTCTTCAATTCCTCTTCCGTTAACGGACGCGCAACTGTCGCAATCGTTAATGATCCATCCGAAACCGCTGTGACGCCTTTCGGCATGACGAGATCCCGAACGGCGATCGCGTCATCAAACGTCACTAAGCGGCCCAAATCAATTTCAATCTCATGCGGCAAATCTCCCGGCAGACAAGTTACTTCAATGGCGTCCAAAGATTTAACCAGCGTTCCGCCCTCTGTTTTCACCGCTGGGGATTCACCGACAAATTTAAGCGGGATCGTTGCGGTCATGGTTTCGTCCATGCGCACCTGATAAAAATCAATGTGACAAGGTTCTGTGGTCAGCGGATCAACTTGCACTTCTTTAATAATCACTTTAACCGGCGCCTGACCCGAAACAGCCATGTCAACCAAACTAGAATATCCGGCGGCTTTGAGCGTTTTTACGAATTCCGTGCGAGCAACCGAAATCGACTGAGCGGCCGTTCCATGGCCATAAATAACCGCCGGAATTTTTCCGGTTTTATTAACATCTTTTGAGCGTTTGCCGAGTGAGGTACGCGCTTCTGCAGCAAGAGTATAGATCATAAAAATAGGAAAAGTGAGCTCAGAATACGTAAAAAACGGCAATCCGTCAAGAGGTTGCTAAGAACGTGTCCAAGCCGTTAAGCCGCCGTCGAAATTCGTTCACAAAATTCACGGCTTTTGCCCTCAAGTTCGCGGTGAAATTCGATGCATTCATCCGTGGTAATGGATGAGAAAGACTGAAACCGGATCGCATCCCGAACCTCTAAATCCGTGACTAATCCGACTGAACTCACCCACCCGGAATTTTCCAGCACAACCGCAAGCACCGAATACCCACAACTTTTACAAGAGCAATGGAAGAGCTGGGTTGATCCGCGCTCTCCTAATAGATGAACTTCGCCCTGCTGGTAGGCCGCCTGGCATAAGGGACACTGAGCGAGAATACGAGAAGGATTGCTCATATGTCTTACTATACAGAATACTGAGCCAGGATGATACAGGCAAGCAGAAAAAATAAAACCGCAATCTGCTAGATATCTAAGTTCTTCACATGTTTCGCGTTCGTCTGGATGAACTTCTTTCGCGGCGCCACTTCCGATCCCATCAAGATTTCAAAAACCTCATCTGCCTTTGCTGCATCTTCAACGGTCACAACTTTCATGACGCGCCGTTCCGGATCCATGGTCGTTTCCCAAAGCTGTTCAGGATTCATTTCACCCAAACCTTTGTAGCGCTGAATCGACACACCAGAAATTTTAGAGACACCCTCAGCATTTTCCTCGCCCTCTCCTTCTATCGGCTCTTCTTCGACCGCCTCTTTCCCCTTTTTCTTTGCCGAGATTTTCTCTTCTTTTATTTTTTTAAATTTTTCAATCCAGGCATCGCGCTCATCTTCGGTAAACGCGTACTGAATTTCTTTACCTTTTGCCACCCGGTAGAGCGGCGGCTGGGCGATGTAGATATGTCCTTTTGTGATCAGCTCCGGGAAATATCGATAAAACAGCGTCAACAAAAGCGTCCGGATATGCGCGCCGTCCACATCCGCATCCGTCATGATCACAATGCGCGAATAACGCAGTTTTGAAAGATCAAACATCTCGCCGATGTTCGTGCCCATGGCAATCACAAGGTTCTTAATTTCATTGTTTGCCAGCATCTTATCCAAACGCGCGCGTTCCACATTCAAAATTTTTCCGCGCAAAGGAAGAATGGCTTGCGTATCGCGATTTCGTCCTTGTTTCGCTGAACCTCCGGCAGAGTCTCCCTCGACAATAAACAGCTCGCACATTTCCGGATCTTTATTTGAACAATCCGCGAGTTTGCCGGGAAGCGTCATCCCTTCAAGGGCGCCTTTCCGAAGCACCGTTTCACGCGCCGCACGCGCCGCCGCACGCGCCCGCTGAGCCAAAACGCATTTTCCAATAATAGCTTCCGCATCCTTCGGGTGCTCTTCTAAAAAGGTCGCGAACGCATCAGACATGACCGATTCAACCGCGCCGCGTACTTCCGGCGTGCCAAGTTTTGCTTTTGTCTGACCCTCAAATTGCGGCTCCGGATAACGAATGGAAATAACGGCCGTCAATCCTTCGCGAATATCCTCACCGGAAAGATTGTCATCTTTTTCTTTGAGATAGCCTTTTGTACGCGCATACGTGTTCAGCACGCGCGTGAGCGCCGCCCGGAAACCCTGCACGTGCGTTCCGCCTTCCGGATTGATGATGTTATTCGTGAATGCGTATAAATTCTCTGCATAATCATCGATATACTGGACACCGATGGAAACTTCCGTCTTTTCAACCTGCTTTTCGACAAAGAAAATATTTTCGTGTTTTGGCTGTTTCTTATGATTCAAATGGCGCACATACGACTGCACACCACCTTCAAAATAAAATCCAAACACGTCATGCTGGTCCTTCTCGCGTTCATCAATAACAAACAGCTTTATTCCTTTTGTGAGATAGCATTGCTGGCGGTAATGATCCAAAACGCGCTGATAATCAAACGCTGTTCCGCCGGTAAAAATAGACCCATCCGGTTTAAACGTAACCGTTGTCCCATGACGTTTACTCGCTCCGATCTTTTTGACTTTGTAGATCGGTTTGCCTTCTTTGTATTCCTGCTCCCACATGCCACCGTCGCGCTCAACGACCACTTTTAAATGCGAGGAAAGCGCGTTCACAACGGAAACGCCGACGCCGTGCAAACCGCCGGAAATTTTATAGCCGCTGGATTCGCCGCCGAATTTGCCTCCGGCGTGCAGCTTTGTCATGACCAATTCGAGCGCGGAAACTTTGTACTGTTTATGAATATCAACAGGAATACCGCGGCCGTTATCCTGAACAGATACGTAATCATTCGGCAAAAGCGTGATCACAATTTCATTCGCGTGACCGGCCATGGCTTCATCAAATGAGTTATCCGCGGTTTCACGGAGCAAATGAAAAAGCCCGTCCGGCCCCGTTGATCCGATGTACATGCCCGGTCGTTTCCGAACCGGCTCCAACCCTTCTAAGACGGAAATCTGCTCAGCGCCATAGGCGCCGGCAACCTTCTTTTTTGTTTCAGTTTTTGGCATAAGAACACAAAAATTTTAGCAGAACAGAGCAGATTGGACAAGCCCAAACGTCAAGGATTTATCCCTTCGGAATCATTGACAAAACCTCAGCCTTATGAGGGAATTTTGCCAGCCGGCCAAAGGAGGACTCCATGAGATACTGGCTCTGGTATCTCCTTACATTTCACTGGCTCGTGAAAATTTGTCGCTCGTTAACAAACAAACCGAAGCCGCGGCGTGCTCCGGACGAACACGTCTATCGTAAGCCGGTATTTCCCAAGGAACCGCCCAAACCAACCTGGCGCGAGCGATTTTCTTTGTGGCAAAAACGGCACACGTATGAAATTCGGGGGTTCAAAACTCTCTCACACGTATTTGGAATTTTGCTCGCTCTTACGGCGTTGCTTCTATTTCTTTTTGTGCCGCATGCCGTCAATGCAAAAATCATTCAGGTTTCTTGGACTTGTTCCTGGAATGTGGTGGGAGTAAATCCGTACGACCATTACGAAAGACCTCACCTTGTTATTTCAGTCAATCAGGGCAAAGACGTTAAGGTCGAGTGTTCACGCCCCACGAAAATCATCCTGCCGATCTCGGAATCCGAAGAAACCTACCGGCTCAGAAAAAATTTTTCGTGCTGTGCAATGGTTATCAACAATGGCAAAGAAAAAAGAGTGTGTACAGAACATGAAGATGCCTGCGCCTACTTTCTTACATATCCAAATGCCGCAATCAGCGTCGATCGGGTTGGCGACATGCGGATCGGCCCGTACTAAATTTCTCTCCACGGTTTATCCGTGGTTTTTTTAATTTAAAAAATCCCGGAGTTCCGGGAAGAAGTTTTTCTATTGATCGCCGCGATAGGGCGAATTGCCCGACACCTCGTAGAAGACCCAAGCAGACCCAGGACTGCTGCTATCATGATCTACAATGATCTCGATGCGCACCTTTGCGAAATTCAAATCAGGATGTTGGCTGAACCAATCATTCATTTCCTTTTCGCGTATTGCCAGCGTTCGCGTCTCTCCGTCGGTCGTTTTCCCAGTCCAGGTAGCAAATGCCTTGACAGCCATCATGTGCCGCCTCCTTACTTTTTGGCCGGCGCATCGCCGCGAAACGGCGTGCTGTCAGGCTCGACAAAGGCAATATAACAGCCTCGCAAATACCCCCTTACAATATTTGGCACAAGGAGAACATCCGATGGCCGACAGTATGGATGCTGGCGAAACCAATCCTCCAGTTGCTGTTTTCTTCGCTGGACGGCAATATCGGCATCTGTGCCCTCGATCCAGACGTGGTCGACCTTCACACTCGCCATAGCGCCTCCTTACTTTTCGCTCGCCGACACATCGCCGCGAAACGGCGTGTCGTCTGGCGCGTTGTAAATGACGATAAAGCACGTCGTTGATCCATAGTCGCCTTTATGGACTTCTGCGCAAGGAACGAATTGTACATCACGCGGCGACTGACAATAGGGATGTTCTCGCAACCACCTTGCAATCGCCTTTTCGGGGGTCTCGGGCCATTTACAACCAATGCGTTCTGACTTCAGTGCCATGGCTTTTCTCCTCCGCGTGAAAGAACAGGAACGGGCCATCCCACCATAATTCTCCGCTTTTGTCAATGGATTTGCTATACTACGCACATGCCAGATGACTTGCATATTATTGGAAGCGGCCTCACCGAACATCAGCTTGCGGCCGCTTCCTGGTGGTTACGGCACAAAAATTTTTTCCAAAAATTTGGATACAGCGCCCTGATCGTCTGCGCCGCTCTTTTCTGGATCTACACGCTTTGGACGCTTTTCGACGGCTTCATTCTTTCGTACGCGCGAGAATCTAAAATCCCGAATCACATCGCACAGAACGAGCTCGACATGAATACCCTCCTCTCGACCGCGCCTCAGCCCGTTCAAATTTCAGATGTTCTCACATTAGCAACGACTGGAAACCGGGAAAATTTTGTCGTGCAGATCACGAATCCGAATACGGCCTGGTGGGTGGAATTCACGTATCGATTTTCTACTGGCGGCGCGCAAACGCCGGATCGTGAAGGTTTTGCCCTGCCAAACAGCCAGCGATATATTTCCGAACTCGGCTGGAAAGGAAGCGCGTCAAATGCCCAGCTCGTGATTGATAACGTCCGCTGGCATCGAATCAATCCAGCCGATGTCAAAGGAGATTACGCCGCATTCTTTACCGAACGCGACCAATTGCAATTCAAAGACATTCAATACAAAAATGATTTAACCATTGGATCGGAAACAATCGGCCAAAGTTCATTCACCCTTTCTAATCCATCGGCCTTTGGATTCTGGTCAGTCCCGATTACGGCCATCCTTTATCGCGGATCCAATCCCGTTGCCGTGAGCACGCTCGAGGTACGGAATCTTAAACCCGGAGAAAATCGTCCGCTTACGATTAACTGGTTTGAAAATGTCCTCGGCGTTTCCAAGGTTGAATTACAGGCAAACGTTAATGTACTTGATCCTTCCGTTTTTCTTCCGACATCTCAGTTCGGATCGTAAATTTCGCACGCCTTGCGGGCGCAAAAACAGCCTGATACCGTCCTTCCATGCAGAAGTTTTTAGAACTTCTTGAGCGGTTTGATTGGACGCTAATCATTTCCGCCGTAACCCTTTCCGCGATCGGTATCGTTGCGATTTATGGAATCGGCACCTCGCGCGATCCGATCGACCTTTTTCCCTTTTACAAACAATTTACTGTTACGATTATTGGCCTCGCGATCGTATTCGGATTCGTTTTCATCGATTACCGCCATCTCCGCTCATACAGTTTTTTTATTTATGCCGGAGGCGCATTTCTTCTGCTCCTCGTTTTGATTCTTGGCCGAACCATCAATAATACACAAGGCTGGTTTAGAATCGGCAGTCTTTCGTTTCAGCCGGTTGAGATCGCAAAAATAACACTGACCGTGTATTTAGCTGCGTTTTTTGCCAGACAAGGACATCGTCGTCTGCCTTGGCGCGCCTTAGCGACAAGCGGAATCGCCACCTTGGTCTATGTTGGACTCATTCTTCTTCAGCCTGACTTTGGATCTGCCATGATTCTCCTTGCGATTTGGGGTCTAATGGCTATTTTTGCCGGATTACCTCGCCGCGCCTGGATCATTCTGCCGCTCGCGGCTGCGACTTTGGGCGCTTTGGTTTGGATGATTGGGCTTAAACCATACCAGCGAGATCGCATCATTACATTTCTTCATCCGCAAACGGATACGCAGGCATCCGGGTATAATGCAACCCAGGCGCGCATCGCGATCGGTTCCGGAGGTGTATTCGGAAAAGGGATCGGAGAAGGTTCGCAGGCCCGACTCAAATTTTTGCCGGAAGCCGCAACGGATTTTATGTTCGCGGTTCTTGGGGAAGAGCTTGGGCTTCTCGGCATTGGCGTAATCCTTGGATTATTTTTTTTGATGCTTTTCCGTTATTTACGCATCGCCTCCGAATCAGAGGATGATTTTGCCGCTCTCCTGCTTATTGGATTAGCCGGCATTTTCCTTATCCATGTTATCGTAAATGCCGGAATGAACTTGGGAATCATGCCGATTACCGGCATTCCGCTCCCGTTCCTTTCCGCGGCCGCTTCCTATCTTCTTGTTGCTTTTTTCAGTATCGGACTCGCGGAAAGCGTCGCGACACGACGGCGGAGAAAAATTATGGATTAAAAAACTCGGCAATGGCCGAGGAGATTCGCTTATCTAGAATGCTCGCGAAAGCGCTTCCAAGATAAGGCCGTCTTTTTGCGCAAGATAAAAACGGTAAAAAATACGAAGATAACGGGCAGAGAAATCATCCAAAGGTGACCGTAGATGCCGAGAAAAGGAATGGAAAGAACAGAAGCGATAAGAGCGATCCAAAAGAGCAAGCAAAAAATAAGCATCTTCCGCACAAATGCATCCGCTTCACGAAGAGCCGTTTGCCTTCGCCGGCGGTCACGATTTTTTCCCATGGAGCCTCCAAACAAGTGGAAAAAGGATGACAAAATACTTACGGATTGTCAAAGATATCTTATCCTAACATGATTTCATCCGAAAACTTGAAAGAAAAATGAGGAGAAGTTATGATCTTGGCGCCCTTGATGACCAAGAACCGGCACGCCCATAATTCCGATGAAACAGGCGGGTATCGTATAGTGGCTATTATGGGTGCTTCCCAAGCACCAGAGACGGGTTCGATTCCCGTTACCCGCTCCATGGGCTCAAAAAAAACAAAGCGCCAGTTTAGCTCAGTTGGTAGAGCAATGCTTTCGTAAAGCAGAGGTCCCGGGTTCGAATCCCGGAACTGGCTCCATGAAAAAATCCCGTAAGGGATTTTTTCGTTCCGGGATTCGAAGGGCATCGAGACGAGTGAACGATTTCACTCGGCGAGAGCCCAGGCTGTGAAGGAGCGCCGAGGTTCTAGAAATGAACCCGAGGTGCGGATGAACAGGAATCCCGGAACTGGCTCCATGAAAAAATCCCGTAAGGGATTTTTTCGTTCCGGGATTCGAAGGGCATCGAGACGAGTGATATAATCTCCACAATTTATGTTGATCGTTTTGATCCTTATTTTCTGTATTTTATTAACGGCCGCTTTTGCAAAGGACGCCCCATGGATTCCCACACCAAAAAAAGATGTTCTGCGTTTTATCCAACTCGCAAAAATAAAACCAAACCAACTATTTTATGATTTAGGCTGTGGAGATGGACGACTTGTTTTCGCCGCCGCAGAGGCTGGAGCAAAGGCTAAAGGATTTGAAATCTCCCTGCTCCCCTTCCTTTTAGCAAACGTAAGAAAATTTTTTTCAAAAAATAAAGCATCAATTCAAATTTCCTACCGAAATATTTGGAAAGCGGATATTTCTCATGCCGATCTTATTTATGTCTGGCTGACACCGGGTATAGAGCAAAAATACAGACTAAATTTGAACAAGAATTGAAAAAAGGCGCAAAAGTAATTACCTACGTCTGGCCGATTAACGCTTGGCAGCCGACCAAAATTGATCAAAGGGAAGACGCGCTCAAGCTGTTTCTTTATGAACGATAAAATTTAAAAACCTTTATTGATGGAAATCTTCTGCCACACCTGAGGCAATGAGCGCGGCAAACTGCTTAGGCTGTTTTTGTTTGAGATAAGCAAGAATTTTTCCATGCACCATTCCCATACCTAAACCGTGCGCTTGAGCAAATGCGTGAATGCGTTCGGTTGCCGATGCCATTTCCGCCGGATCTTCAACACCAAGCTCGATTTCAAAAAGCCGATAGGCAAATCCATCGGCCGCAGACGCCTCGTCAAAATCGATTTTAAATAAGCCGCTTTGATAGGAACGCCGCGATGTGGTGATCTCACAGCATGGTACATAACCGGCGCGCGCCAAGTCCTCATCAAACGTCCCGTTTGGGACAAGCTTCAAAAAGGACCGGATTTCTTCTTCTGACTCCAATTCCCGATAATGTGTAGAGGTCCGATCTGTCCGATGCAGATCATGCAGAGGAATTTTGATTTCCCATCGCGTATCTCGTTTTCTAAGCCAGATATCTTTTGAAGTTAAACTAAATTCAGCCGTATCGAAATATGTATCGGTAAATTGCTTCGCTTTGACAAAAACAGCATCTCGAAGAATGGACGTTTCGGCTTCTTTGGACCAGGCAAACTTTTTTTCAACTTCAATCATACGCTGAAGCGCAGAGGAGTTACGGCTTCTTTCATCCGATCATTCAGCAGATTATCAAACGCGTTTGGATCATTCGTGTTTTTCTGCATTTGGACCTTTAGGGTATCTTCGATCAGCGCCGGACGCACAACATAGGTTTTAAAATCATCGACATTTAATCCAAACTCATCTTCCAAAAAGGAGGCAAATTCCGCTGGCGTCGTCGAAGTACCCGCGCGATCTAAAATAATGCCGTAGCTTCGATCCACATCAAGGGGCGTAACCATCAATTTCTGTTCCCGCGCGATCTGCTCAACTGCGGCCACACGGATGGTTCGGAGCAAAGTCTGGCGGCGAAACTCGGCAGTTAGGATATCTGGTAATCCTTGGGCGCGCGCCGCAGGACCAGCAAGGAATTTACGCTCCGCGTCAAGCTGTTTTGTATAGGATGCATAGGACACGGTTTCCGCCCCGACGTGTGCAGCCGGAATTCGCAAAACCATTGCCATAAATCGCGCCGCGGGAAAATCCCACTGACTCCACAACACACCAAACTCAAACGTCGCGACCGTGCCAGCCAAAAGAAATAAAAGACCGGAAATGATTCCAGTAGCCCACATCCGCCGTTTAGACCAAGACACAGTCATAGCTTAATGCGAAAAAAAATAATGAAACCACTTTACCGGATTAGATTCTTTTTGCCCGTCCGCTGAAACGTGAGAATCAGATGCAAAATCATCCGAAGCGCCTGGGTTCAGCCCGCGCAAAACGATAACTTGTTCGCCAGGTTTCTTGAGATCTAAACGGAGTCTCGCCTCTTTGTCTAATACGTCCGTTGAATTTAATTGCTGAATAGTCTGGAGCAGTTGAACTTTCTTCCCTTGCAAAGTCTCTACTTGGGCGCGCAATCCGCTGATTTCCTGGTCAACTTGCCATTGTTGATAGGTTTCTCGACCTGCTGAAATACTCACAATCAGCAACAAGGCTCCGCTCCCCGCAAATAAAAGCGGCCAACGCACAAAGCGCAATGCACCGTGCTGGGC